>NZ_PYWK01000005.1 GCF_003049645.1 Metasolibacillus fluoroglycofenilyticus | reverse complement strand
AGCCAGGATCAAACTCTCCATAAAAAGAATTTGAGTAAGCTCAAATTTGTATCTGTCGCTTCGCTTTCGATACATTAAAACATTTGCTGGCATCTTCATTCGATGTCCAAAATTGTGTTTCATCTATGTCAATGAAACTTTATTCATTCACGTCTTGCTTGTTCAGTTTTCAAGGTTCATTCCGTCGTCTTTTGAGGCGACTTCTTTAATTTAACATTTGAGCTTTAGTTTGTCAACATCTTTTTAAAGTTTTTATTCCTTCAAATCTCAAACGCTATGTCTTAGCGACATATAATATAATACATTATATATTCAAAAGAAGTCAACACTTTTCGCGAAAAATTTTAAATGAATATAATTCTTGTATATAGTGCTTTATAAAATAGTGAGTAACTTCCTATATATAATTTCAAATCAGGTAAAATTTTTTCTAACCCTACTAACATTTAAGGAGCTGTTCAGAAAGGCAATACCTTTCAGGACAACTCCTCTAGACATCTCTTATATTTTATCTAAGTTATATTTGTTTTTTACAAATTGACGGTCAACCATATAATTGCGATGGAACACTGATTCGCTTTTTGCGGAAGTCGGGTCCACTAAAATATATTCCTTATCTACTAAATATTCTATAAATACTTCTAGCTCTGTGGAATATAAGCAAAGTTCCTCATGTTCATGCAATTGTTGTATCGTCCACGACGGTTGCGTCAACATTATTTCTAAAATATGCTGGGCCGCATCCTGCGTTCGTGAATTGATTAAAAATTCAATCGCTAAAAATAGTAACTCTAAACGTTTCTCTAAGCTTTCATCACTCATTACTAATTCTTCATATAATTTATAAATGGCTGGCTCAATTTTTTTCACCTGTGACCAAACTGTTACCTCTGGATATAGACCGTTATCAATAATTGACAATCTCCCTAAATGGTGCAACGAATCAACCACATGGCTATAAGAATCTAAATAATTGCCACTCTCGAAAAACTCTTTTCCTTCTAAATAACGACGAATAAGCTTGCTAAATTGAATACCCGTTTTAATTTTCCGTCCAAAAAAAGGAAACTCCTGTAATTCCGACCGAAGCTTATATAAAAATTCATTGCGGTCAAACATAATTTTTCCGAAAAATAACCAATCTACTAATCGTTTATGCGAGCCTACAAACAACCATTTTTTTAAACGTTTCTCCGTTAATATATGCATAACCATTTTTTTATCGCCATACATATAGTGCTTTGTGAATATAGAGGTTTCTTGATTTTTCACAATAATAAGTAGTACGGAATCAAATGTATTTGTAATATTTAGTGCATCTTCTTTTCGATTTATTAAAATAATCCCTAGTGTATCAGGGTGACTCGCCCGTTCTTGATAAATTGGACGTAAAATTTGCTCCATAATACTCCCCCCAAACAATTTATTGTTATCTGTTAATGTTCTTTCGACAACAATTGAAAGAAACCCTTTCAATTTTCCATATTCTCATTCTAAAATAATTTCATTGTATGTTATAGTAATTAGGGAGGCAAATTACTATGAAAAAATATCAAAATAAAATAAATAAAATTCGCTCGTTTGCATTAGCACTAATCTTCATCGGATTTGTTATAATGTACGGTGCTATTTTCTTTAGAGAAAATCAAATTTTAGTCATTATTTTTATGACGCTTGGCTTGCTTTGTATCATTGGAAGTACTGTAGTTTATGGTTGGATTGGATTATTATCAACACGCGCGGTACAAGTCGTTTGCCCTGGATGTGGCAAGCATACAAAAGTATTAGGTCGAGTAGATATGTGTATGTATTGCAACGAGCCATTGACTTTAGACCCTTCATTAGAGGGCAAAGAGTTTGATCAAACATACAATACTAAAAGAAAGTAAACAGAATCGGCTGTCGGGAAGATAGGTGGATACCTACACTGCCCGACAGCCATTTGTTAATCCCTTAATTTGCAACAAGAACTAATTTAGAAACAATAATGCTATTAATCGCATTCATATATGCTAACGCGCTGGCTTTTAAAATATCTGTATCCGCAGCCTTTGCAATAAACTTTTCACCCTTATGCTCTACAGTAATCTTTACTTTCCCTAAAGCTTCTTGTCCGCGAGATACACTGTTAATATTATACTCAACAAGCTTGACATCAATATTTGTAATGCTTGCAATTGCAGAATAAAGTGCATCAATAGGACCAGAACCAACAGCGCTTGACTTAAACACTTTATCACCTTTCCGTATTTTCACACTAGCTGAAGGAAAGCTTGTGTTGCTAATAACTTGTAAGTCATCGAAGCTGAAAAATTGCTCGCTATAATGTGTTGCATTTATATGATTTGCATCGTGTTTTTCATAATATTCTTCCACAATTACATATAAATCATGGTCATATACTTCTTTTTTAGCATCTGCTAGCTTTAAAAAACCTTCAAAAACACCTTCAAATTCATTTGTCGAAAGACTGGAGAATCCTAATTTTTCGAGTGCATTTTTTACAGCATGTCGACCAGAGCGTGCTGTTAATACCAATTCCATATCCTCTAGCCCAACATCCTCAGGGTGAACAATTTCATAGGCATCGCGCGATTTTAATAAGCCATCCTGATGAATACCTGATGAATGGGCGAAAGCATTGTCTCCTGTAATCGCCTTATTTACTTGAACATCCAATCCCATAAAGCTCGATACAAGACGAGATGTGTTCATAATTTCTTTGGTCTGAATATTTGTATGCACATCATATACATCGCCCCGTGTTTTAATCGCCATTACGACTTCTTCCAAAGCTGCATTCCCTGCACGTTCACCGATGCCGTTTATCGTACATTCTACTTTATCTGCCCCGTTTTTAATTGCCGCCAAAGTATTTGCCGTTGCCATACCTAAATCATTATGACAATGCACGGATAATAACACTGAATCATCTGTATTTTTCATCCGATAGGCAAGTTTGCCAATCATTTCTCCCCATTGCTCTGGCTCAGCATAGCCTACTGTATCAGGTACATTAATCATTGTCGCGCCAGCCTTCATAACGGCCTCGATTGTTTTCCATAAATATTCAAAATCTGAGCGTGAGGCATCTTCTGTTGAATATTGTACTTGTGGTAGTAACGTTTTTGCATACTTAACAGCATCAATACCAATTTGTAATATTTGATCCTTTGATTTGCTAAACTTTTTCTCAACATGAATATCTGAAGTACCAAGCACCATATGAATCATTGGATTTTCTGCATATTTCACCGCGTTATAAACCGAATCTATATCTGCTTTAACAGCACGCGCTAATGCTGTAATCATAATATCACTTGTATTTCTCACCTTTTCAGCAACCGCCTTAACAGCATCAAAATCTCCTTGGGAAGATGCTGGGAAACCTGCTTCAATAATATCAACACCTAATTTTTTTAGCTGTTGCGCAATCTCTACTTTTTCAAATAAATTCAATTTTGCCCCCGGTACTTGCTCCCCGTCACGTAATGTCGTGTCAAACACCCAAATTTTTCTGCTCATTTCCAGCACTCCTTCTTCTCATGTATTTTTTGAAAATCAATTACAGCTCGGTTTAATTGCTTTCAGTTTTTTCAAGCTTACTCGAAAAACCCTTACTGAATCCATTGTTGATAAAGCATTCAGCTCGTTGCAAAAAACATGGCTGAATTAAAACAAAAAAACCCGTCTCTAATTAAATAGAGACGAGTTTATGCTCGCGGTACCACTCTAGTTGGCTTCCCATTCATGAAAAGCCCGCTTCATCAACAGCTAACACTGTTTATCCCAATAACGGAGGAAACCGATTACCCTTACTATTTGTTCAGGGAATAGCTCATGGACGAGTTCAAAATGTGCGTCTACTGATTTTCACCAACCATCAGCTCTCTAAAAGTACACAATCATTTTTACTATTTCCAATCAATGCTTAAAATTTATTGTTAAATAGCATAGTATATGACTGAAAATAATTTGTCAACAATATTTTGAAAATTTTATTTTTTCGGCATTTTTATGGATTTTTTCATATGCTAACTGTGATTTTTCAGGATTTATCTACGTTTTCCTCTAGATAATCTATGAATTCTAATATCAAAACTAATATATTGTCTTTTAAATTTTTTAGGTGTATAGATATGCCCTTTGAAAATCTTGCTAATAACTATGTTTTCTATGCATAGTAAAAGCGCCCAAGCACTTCTGCTGGGCGCTCTGCTTTATAATGCTTTTTGACCTTGGCTTTGAACACAGTTTGGGCAAGTGCCGTACACTTCCAAACGATGTGAATTCACTGTAAAACCTGTTACATGTGAAGCAAAATGCTCCACTTCGTTTAAGCCTGGGTAATGGAAATCCACAATTTTACCACAAGTTTCACAAATCATATGATAGTGGTCGCCTGTTGCAAAATCAAATCGACTTGCTGCATCTCCATAAGTAAGTTCCTTTACAAGACCTACTTCTCGAAATACGCGCAAATTATTATAAACTGTTGCGACACTCATATTGGGAAACCTATCTTCAAGCGCTTTATATATATCATCTGCCGTCGGGTGATTCATTGACTGAATTAAATACTCTAAAATCGCATGACGTTGTGGAGTAATCCTTACACCAGTAGCCTTTAACGTGTCTAGCGCATTGTTTAAATGCATTTTAGACATCGCCATGCACCTCTTTTCATACATAATTATTAATTTATAATTGTTACAATTAGTGTATCGAATACAACTACACTCTGTCAACAATTGCTTCCCCTAATTAAGTAGAAGTTCATTCAAAAAAGCGAATATTCACATAATATCTCAGCAAAAGCTTCTACAAATTATTCCAAAATTTTCTCGTTAGCTTGAGAAAATTGAAGTAGGCACTATTAAATTAATAAAGAAAAAAGAGGCAGTCTTAAGAATTATAACACAAAAAAATATTTATTCTCATTTAAAATTATTATATTCTCAATTAGGCTTAATAACCACGTAATAAATCGATTTTATTTTCTAAATTACGCTCACCCTGTAGCCATTTTTTTAAGCTTGGCTCAAAAATTTCAAGAGCCCGTTCTACATAGCGGGATGAGTGACTCGAGAAATGTGGCGAAATCGTTACATTATCCAGCTTCCATAGTTCGCTGTCCTTTGGCAATGGCTCCACTTCAAATACATCTAAAACGGCATGCCCTATTAGCTTATTTTGAAGAGCGCGTACTAGCTCCGCCTCTTTTACTACATTGCCACGACCAAAATTCATAAAAATTGCATTTTCCTTCATCAACTCAAAATGCTCGTATGTTAATAAATGCTTCGTTTCCTCTGTGCTTGGTAGCATCGAAATAACAATATCCGCCTTTGGCAAATGCGCTTTCAAGTCAAGAATTGCGTATGTTTCATCCATTGATTCAATTGATTTCCCACTGCGATTACAGCCAATTGTGTGCACACCAAAAGCCTGTAAAATGCGCCCGATTTCTGCACCGATTGCCCCAGGGCCGATGATAAGCGCAATAGAGCCGTTTAGCTCTGATAGACTTGTTTTTTTATTCCATTCTCCTTTTTTCTGCTGCTCATAAATAAATGGCAGTCCGCGTTTTAACGCTAAAATATGCGCTAACACGGATTCGGTCATTGGTTTCTTATGAATTCCTCGTACATTTGAAACAAAGATTCCTCGTTCAGCAATTGCTTGTGCAGGCATTTTTTCTACACCAGCAGACGCCACAAAAATCCATTGTAATTTATTTGCTAGTGCAATATTTGCCGCCGTTAAATCCTCTCCATATGTCACAACAATATCCGCCTCTGCCAACTGTTCCTCACGCAGCTTCGCATCAAACACAAAGTTTACCTCTGGGAATTCAGCTACTAGCGGCTTTTGTAAATCCTCTCTCGGTTCAAACGTAAAATAAACATGCATTACACATTACTCCCTTCACGTAAAAAAGTTAAAACATCCTCAATATGATTTTTAACACGCACTTTGCGCCATTCCTTTACTACCACTCCGTTTTCATCGATTAAAAAAGTGGAGCGCTCTATCCCCATAAATTCACGTCCGTACATTTTTTTCAACACCCATACCCCATATGCTTCTGCAACAGAATGGTCACTATCGACTAATAATGAAAACGGTAAATTATATTTCTCAATAAATTTCGTATGCTTTTTAGCATCATCTGCACTGATTCCTAATATGATTGCATTTAACTCTGAAAAATCTTTGTAGGCATCACGAAAATCACATGCTTCTGTCGTACAGCCTGGTGTCATATCTTTAGGGTAAAAATATAGCACAACATTCTTGCCTAAAAAATCGTTTAAGTGCACAGGCTGCCCCTGTTCATTTTCTAGTGAAAATTGTGGTGCCTGCTTATGTAACAAGGTCATCTTTATCCGCTCCTTTTCAGTATATTTGCGCCTTGATTAACTTTGCTCAGAAATTTCATATGCCCAATGTTAACCTTTACTCATTTTCTATCGTACCGAACTATGTCCATCCTTTCAAATTCTTTGGCATGAAATGAAAATTCAGTCTACAATAGAAGTGAATCAAACTATTTGGAGGAACAAAAAATGAGATACGCAAAATCAGAAGCTTTACATGAGGAAGCATTACAACATATCGTGGGTGGCGTTAACAGTCCATCACGTTCTTATAAAGCGGTGGGTGGTGGAGCACCTGTCGCGATGGCATACGGAAAAGGAGCCTATTTTTATGACATAGATGGCAATCGTTATATCGACTATTTAGCAGCATACGGACCTATCGTTACAGGACATGGACATCCACATATTGCAAAAGCAATTGCCCATGCAGCAGAAACAGGCGTGCTTTTCGGTACAGCGACAGAGCACGAAGTAAAGTTTGCGAAAATGCTGAAAGAAGCAATTCCAACATTAGACAAAGTTCGTTTTAACAATTCTGGTACAGAGGCAGTGATGACAACAGTTCGTATTGCTCGTGCCTATACAGGGCGTACAAAAATGATTAAATTTGCAGGCTGTTACCACGGTCATTTTGACCAAGTATTGGTTGCTGCTGGTTCCGGTCCGGCAACATTAGGCTCACCTGACTCAGCAGGGGTTCCCGAAAGTGTTGCGACAGAAGTAATTACAGTTCCATTCAATGACCCAGAGGCATTTAAGCAGGCAATGGTACGGTGGGGTGAGCAAGTAGCTGGTATTTTAATTGAGCCAATCGTTGGTAATTTCGGTATCGTGGAACCAAAGCTTGGATTTTTAGAGCTCGTTCATGAAATAGCACAACAATATGGTGCATTAACTATTCATGATGAAATTATTACTGCATTCCGCTTCCATTATGGCGCAGCACATACGATGCTTGGTCTAACACCAGATTTAGTGGCGCTCGGAAAAGTAATTGGTGGCGGTTTACCAATAGGTGCTTACGGTGGCAAAAAAGAAATTATGGATACAGTTGCGCCATTAGGACCTGCCTACCAAGCAGGAACAATGGCTGGGAACCCAGCATCAATGCAAGCAGGCATCGCATGTTTAGAAGTACTAAGACAGCCTGCTATTTACGATAAGATGGACCAGCTAGGGGCTATTTTAGAAAAAGGCATTTTAGAAGCAGCTAAAAAGCATCATGTAACAATTACAGTGAATCGTCTAAAGGGTGCATTAACTATTTACTTTACAAGCGAAAAAGTAGAAAATTATGAACAAGCAGAAATGTCTGATGGTGAAACTTTCGGTCGCTTCTTCAAGCTTATGCTTTCACAAGGCATCAACTTGGCTCCTTCAAAATATGAGGCATGGTTCCTAACTACTGAGCATACAGAAGAAGATATTATTGAAACAATCGCTGCAGTTGATTATGCTTTTTCACAACTATAAATAGGTAAACCGGGGTGTCCGAAAAGTGGTTTAACGTGCCACTTTTCAAATGTTGTTTTATTGAAATGTATCTCATTCAGAAAAACTCTCTAATGTTGAAAACACTCAATTCAACGCCTTTGTATGGACATGAAAGTGAATATGTAAAACCATATTTTCTGTAATCACAGAGTGGGTTTTGACTTTCTGGATAGCCCTGCTTTACTAAAAGAAAAGGGGATCGCTATTATGAAATTCGGTGCTCGAATTTTAAAAACTGGTGTTGCTATTGTTTTCGCGCTGTTTTTAGCTGAATTATTTAATTTGCCATCGCCCGTATTCGCTGGGATTGCTGCTATTTTTGCGATTCAACCATCTATTTACCGCTCTTATTTAACTATTTTAGAGCAGGTACAGGGCAATTTAATTGGCGCTATTGTTGCTGTAGTATTCGGGCTGTTGTTCGGTCATCACTTAGTTGCTATCGGAATCGCAGCAATATTAGTTATCGGGATTACGATGAAGCTAAAGTTAGAAAAATCATTAACACTTGCACTTGTTACAGTTGTAGCTATTATGGAATTTCAGGGGGATGACTTTTTAACCTTCGCACTTATCCGATTTACTACAGTAATGGTTGGTGTTTTTGCAGCATTTATCGTAAATTTAGTTTTCTTACCACCGCGCTACGAAATAAAACTATTTAAAAACATTAATTCTATGCAAGATGATATTATTCGCTGGAGCCGTCTCGCTGTGCGTCAAGCAAGCGAGCATACATCTACAAAAATCGCATTAACAAAATTAAAATCGCGTCTATCGCAAATCGATGTATTGTATGAACTTTATAAAGAGGAACGTAGATATTTAAAAAACCAAAAATATGTCAAGGCACGGAAGCTTGTTGTTTATCGCCAAATGATTACGGCATCTAAAAAAAGCCTAGAATTATTACAACGTCTGCATAAACATGAAAATGAACTATCAAATTTACCTGATGCCCTGCTAATTATTATTCAAGAGCGTGTTGATTTGTTATTAACGTATCACGAGCAGTTATTGTTAAAATTTACTGGTAAATTGCGCGCAGACCATTCTACATGGGTGCGGCAGGAGGAGCATTTACAGCGTACAGAGGTTATGGATTTATTTATTAAACAAATTACGATAGCAAAGGAATCCGAGAGTGAAGAGGAATTTTCAAGCTACCACCTCCTTTACATTTTATCGCGCATTTTAGATTACGAAGAAAACTTAGAGCATCTTGATAAATTAATTATGTCTTATCGAAACTACCACAGCAAAGAAGCAAATATTGATTTAGAGACAGAGTTTTATTAGAAGGGCGTTTCCCAAGCTGTATAGTTATTGACTTGGGAATGCTCGTGATGGCGTTTATTTAAAGAGTTCATTCTTGGAAAATAGCGCTAAGCCCCCTGTTTTTCATATTTTCAAAGCAATTACTCTTTATTTCATTAAGTAATTCTTTCAAAAATACAAACAAAAGCGTTCAAAATGCCGGCAACTGCCAGGCTGTTTTGAACGCTCGCTATCTAATTCTTCATCTTCGGGTCTAGGGCATCTCGCAAGCCATCTCCCATTAAATTAAAGCCAATAACAGTAAGCATAATCGCTAAACCAGGGAAGACCATTGCCCACGGTGCATTCAACAGAAAAATACGTGCATCTGCAAGCATTTTGCCCCATTCAGGTTGCGGTGCTTCAGCGCCTAGCCCTAAAAAACCTAATGCTGCCGCTTCGATAATTGCTGTTGCAATAGCTAACGTTCCTTGGACAATAACAGGGGTCATCGAGTTCGGCAAAATATGCCGCCATAAAATACGTGAATTTTTCATTCCAATCGCTTTAGCTGCGTGGATATATTCCTCCTCTTTAATAGATAGCACGCGTGACCGAATTAAACGACCAAAATTCGGTACATTAATAATCGCAATAGCAATTAAAGCATTGCGCAAAGATGGCCCTAAAATCGATACAACTGCAATTGCTAATAAAATACTAGGAAATGCTAGCATAATATCGAAAAGGCGCGAAATAATTGTATCCACCCATCTTCCATAATAGCCCGCAATAATCCCTAAAAAACTCCCCACTGTTGCTGATATAACTACAGCAAAAAAACCAACAGTTAAAGAAATGCGTGCACCATGTAAAATACGTGAAAAAATATCCCGCCCTAAATCGTCTGTACCAAACCAATGCTCAGCCGATGGGGCCAATAAGCGTTGTGATAAATTTTGATCATTAATCCCTTGCGGTGCAATGAATGGACCCAAAATTGCTAGAAGGACGAAAAATATGACGATAGCTGTTCCAATTAGCGCCGATTTACTTTTACGAAAACTGCGCCATGCCTCTTTCCAAGGTCCAGCTACCTTATCTTGTTGTACCATAGTAACATTGCTTTTCGATGCAATTTCAGACATATTTTCCCCTCCTCCTAGTTGTATTTAATCCTTGAATCAATCACTGTATACAAAATATCAACGATTAAATTAATCATGATAAATAAAAATGCTACGATTAAAATCCCTGATTGGATAACAGGATAATCACGGTAGCCAATCGCCTCGTAAATATAGCGTCCTATACCCGGCCAACTAAAAATGGTTTCTGTCAAAATTGCCCCGCCTAATAGCATCCCTGTTTGGAGTCCGACAATCGTCAGCACTGGAATTAGTGCATTTTTCAATGCATGTTTATAAATAACAACAAACATTTTTTGTCCTTTTGCACGTGCAGTTCGCACAAAATCTGAGCGCATTACTTCTAACATTGAAGCTCTCGTCATACGCGCAATAATAGCAGTCGGAATTGTCGCCAGTGCGGCACCAGGTAAAATTAAATGTTTTAACGATACGACAAATTGATCAAAGCGACCTTGCAACAACGTATCAATTAAGTATAAATGCGTAATTGCCGACACAGGATCGCGTACTTCCTCTCGCCCGGATGTTGGTAGCCATCCTAAATTAATACTAAAAATCCATTGTTCCATTAAACCTAGCCAGAAAATTGGCATAGATACGCCAATTAGCGCTACAACCATCGCAATATAATCGAACCATGAATTTTGAAACCATGCGGAAATAATCCCTGCATTCATTCCGACAATAACAGCAATAATCATCGCAAAAATAGCAAGCTCAAATGTCGCCGCTAAATAAGGCCATACTTCCGATACAATCTCCTGTCTAGTTCTTAATGATTCACCTAAATCACCTGTTAAAATGCCTTTTAAATAATCAAAGTATTGTATGTACCAAGGATTATTTAAACCTAGTTTCTCACGCAATGCTGCAATTGCTTCAGCCGTTGCCTGCTGTCCTAAAATTACTTGGGCTGGGTCACCAGGAATCGCTCGAATAATTAAAAATACAATAAACGTCATTCCAAGAAGAACCGGAATTAAATGCAATAAGCGTTTGCCAATGTAGTGAAGCATGATTCTTCACCCCTCTATAAAATCTTGTTGTCTATATACACAGTTGTCCGAAAAGCAGACTGGTGTACCACTTTTCAGACATCAAGTTGTAATTGCATTAAAACATTCACCATTTAGAAAAATGAATACACCCTTTGAAAAGTTAACACTGAATAATTTACTTTTAATTTTAACTTCAATTGCTTAAAAGTAATTTCAACTTTTTCACAATTTTTCTGCAAGGTTGATAGTATTTCGTTTTCATGCAGATGCATCTAGAAAATCGGGGCGTCTGAAAATTCCATTTTGTTTTGACACCGCATTAAAATAAAGGTTTTCATCACTCCACTTTACTGAAGACAAACACTGTTAAAGCCAGTGTTCATCTCAATTTAAAAGAAGTGTTCTCTATTTATAGGAGTCAAGATTTTATAAAACATCATCGCTACTGACCAAAATGCCGGCTATGCACGGCTTTTTGGTCAGCCCCCTATCTCACTACTCAATTGATACATTTAATAATTTGTCAGAGCCTGTTGGATGCGGTAAGAAGCCTTTTACTTCTGCTTTCGCAGCAAGTAATGGCGTCGAGTGCGCTAACGGAACCCAAGGTGCTTCATCATGAATAATTTCCTGTGCTTTTTTGTATAGCTCAATACGCACATCTTCATCTGTTTCAGATTGTGCTTGAATTAATAATTTATGTGTTTCTGCATTTTTGAAGTATGAATAGTTGTTGCTACCGATATTGTCTTCATCTAGTAATGTATAAATGAAGTTATCAGCATCCCCATTATCACCAGTCCATCCCAACATAAATGCATCTGCTTCCCCATCTTTTGCTTTATCTAAATACGTAGCCCATTCATATGTGACAATTTTCGCTGGCATACCGATATCCGCAAGATTTTTTTGGATAACTTCAGCTACTTTTGCACCATCAGGCATGTATGGACGTGGTACAGGCATCGCCCATAGTTCAATCGGTGTTCCATCATAGCCTGCTTCAGCTAATAATGCTTTCGCTTTTTCTGGGTCATATGGATATCCTTCAATATCGTCGTTATAGCCACTAATTGAAGGTGGCATTGGATTTTTCGCCACTTGTGCACGCCCTTCAAAGAACGCATCGACAATACCTTGCTTATCAATCGCATAGTTTACTGCTTGACGTACTAATTTATTATCAAAAGGCTTACGTGTGCTTGTTAATCCTAAGTAACCAATATTCATAGATGGTCGCTCAATTAATTGTAAGTTTGCATTCGATTCAATATTTGCACCATCTGATGGATTAATACCATCTGCTAAATCAATTTCATTTGCTGTTAAAGCATTCAAGCGCGCTGAATTATCTGGAATTGAACGGAAAATAACTTTATCAAGCTTCGGTAGCCCGTCTTGCCAGTAATCTGCAAATTTTTCAATTGTAATAGAATCATTGCGCTTCCATTCTACAAACTTAAATGGACCTGTTCCTACTGGGTCATCGCCAAATTTATCGCCCGACGCCTCAAATGCAGTTGGTGAGGCGATACCAAATGGACTCATCGCAAGATTTTTCAAGAATGGCGCTTGTGGACGTGATAGTGTGAATACAACTGTATAATCGCCCTCCGCCTTTACATCTGTAATAATATCTTGCCCCTCTGCTTTAAACATCGAGTTGAAATAGTAGAAATCTTCCTCTGTTCCACCTTTCCAGCGATTAACATTTTTCACGACTGCTTCTGCATTGAAATCTGTCCCATCGTGGAATTTAACACCTTGCTGTAACTCAAATGTGTATGTTAAACCATCATCACTAATATCCCACTTCGTTGCTAAACCCGGGTGAATTGTCGTATCTTGCTCACCAAAGTTTAACAATGTTTCAAAAAGATTTTGTGTTACTTTAAATGATTCACCATCTGTTACGATTGCTGGATCTAAAGAAACAGAATCTCCCCCGCGACCAAATACTAAAATTTGAGGCTTCGATGAAGTTTCTTCATTGCCATCATCTGCGCTATCCGTATTATCTGTATTGTCAGTATTTGATGACGAGCTATTGTCTCCATCTGTTTTGTCAGCACCGCAAGCTACTAAAAAGATAGAAAGTACTAATAACATTAAACCAAGTAGCCAAAAATTCCTTTTCAAATGAACCCCTCCTAAATTTTTTATATCTATTATCATCGCTATCTATCATTTATATAAATGACAGGCAACGGAATGACCAGATTTAACTTGCTTAAATTGTGGAATTTCTTGCTTACAAATATCCATCGCCATAGGACAGCGTGTATGGAAAGCACAGCCCGTCGGTGGATTAGACGGACTCGGGATGTCCCCTGTTAAAATAACCTGCTCACGCTCATAGCTGGGGTCTGGTATCGGCACAGCGGAGAGCAATGCTTGTGAATAAGGATGTAGCGGCTCCGCATATAAATCTTCACTATTTGCTAGCTCCACCATTCTGCCAAGATACATTACTCCCACACGATCACTAATATGGCGGACAACACCTAAATCATGTGCAATAAAAATATATGTTAGTTTTAAATCTTCTTGCAGCTTTTGCATTAAATTTAATACTTGTGCCTGAATTGATACATCGAGTGCCGATACTGGCTCATCTGCAATGATGAGTTTCGGATTTGTCATTAGTGCTCTGGCAATACCAATACGCTGGCGCTGCCCTCCACTGAATTGATGCGGGTAGCGTTTCGCATGGTATGCGCTTAAGCCTACTACTTCTAAGTATTCAATTACTTTACGCCTACGCTCTTCTGCATTTCCGATACCATGAACAATTAAAGGCTCTTCCAAAATTTTCTCTATCGTATGACGTGGATTTAGCGAAGCGTATGGGTCTTGAAATACCATTTGAATATCGCGCCTAGCCTTTCGCATCTCCTCACCTGAAAGGGAGGTTAACTCCACCCCATCAAAAGTGACTTTCCCACCTGTCGGCTCATGCAGCCGCATAATCACGCGCCCTGTTGTCGACTTTCCACATCCTGATTCTCCTACAATCCCTAATGTTTCACCTTCGTATACTTCAAATGATATGTCATCAACTGCTTTCACATCTCCAACTTTTCGTGCTAACATACCTGCACGAATCGGAAAATATTTCGTTAAATTCTCAACTTTCAATAATACGTTCGTCATTGACATGTCCCCCCACCTCTGGCTGAAGCACTGCTTCATGCTCTGAATCTAGTAAAAAGCAGCGCGCTGTATGCGCTTTCTTTTTACTATAAAGTTCCGGATTTTCGACACTACAACGTGGGAAGGCGTAGGCGCAGCGCGGTGCAAAACGACAGCCTTGTTCAATAGAGCCAGGTTTTGGCACATTGCCAGGAATGGAATACAATGCATCCTTTTTATAGCGCATATCTGGCACTGACTGAATTAGCCCTTTCGTATATGGGTGCTGTGGATTATTAAAAATTTCTTGAACAGGTGCTTGCTCTACAATTTGTCCTGCGTACATGACAATAACGCGTTCACATGTTTCTGCCACAACTCCTAAATCATGCGTAATTAATAAAACAGCCGTTTGCAATCTTCTATTCAAATCTCTCATGAGCTTTAAAATTTGCGCTTGAATTGTTACATCTAAAGCTGTTGTAGGCTCATCCGCTATCAATACCTTTGGGTCACAAACAAGCGCCATGGCAATCATAACCCTTTGACGCATCCCCCCAGATAGCTGATGCGGATATGAGCTTAGCAGCTCTTCTGCACGTGGTAAGCCAACTAACTTCAGCATTTCTATCGCTCTATCTTTAACTTGTTTTTTCGTCCATTTTTTATTATGAATACGTATCGCTTCAATCATTTGATTGCCAATTGTAAATAGCGGATTTAGCGATGTCATGGGCTCCTGAAATATCATTGCAACATCTCTTCCTCTAATTTTTCGCATTTCTTTTTCAGAAAGTGTCGCTAAATTTTTACCATCAAGTAAAATTTCACCGTTTGTAATTTTCCCCGGCGGGCTTGGCACTAACCCCATAATCGATAATGAGGTAACACTTTTACCACAGCCTGATTCCCCCACTATAGCTAGAATTTCACCTTCCTCTACAGAAAAGCTAATGTAATCGACGGCGGCAATCCTTCCATCGTCTGTAAAGAAACTCGTCTCTAAATCTTTCACCTCAAGTATTTGCTTTCGGCTCATCTAGCTGCCCCCTTATTCATAAAATACATAAAATAGTATGTAAACCATCTATTTTGAAAACTTAATTAAATTATTCATTTTTTCGAATAGTTAGTTATTTCATAATATTCTATTTCACCTTCATTGTACAGAAAATTCTGTAACTATTATTCTACAAAAAAATACGAAATCCTTTTTAGAATTTCGTGCTCCGTGCAAATCCCTATAATTGCGAGGTATATACATACTCCACTTACTATATATCATCCTTAAAACAAAAATTCGTGTAAGGTTTTTCTCACACGAATTTTATATCTAGCTATATGCTATGTAGCTATTATTCAAGTTTTTGCACTTGAAACAAACTATAATAAGCGCCCTGCTGCTGCATCAATTGCTCATGATTACCTTCTTCGACAAGTTGTCCATGCTCAATAACAAAAATTTTATTTGCATGTGTAATTGTTGAAAGGCGATGAGCGATAATAATCGTTGTGCGATTATGTGCTAGACGCTCTAGCGATTCTTGGATTAATGCTTCACTTTCTAAGTCAAGCGCGGATGTCGCCTCATCCAATATAAGAATCGGAGGGTTTTTCAAAAATACACGAGCAATGGCAATACGTTGCTTCTGCCCACCAGATAGCTTGACGCCGCGCTCGCCGACTTGCGTATCATAGCCATTTGGCAAATTCATAATGAAGTCATGAGCGTTTGCCGCCTGAGCTGCCGCAATAATTTCTTCCTCTGTAGCATCTGGTTTCCCCATTAAAATATTATGCTTAACAGAGTCGCTGAATAAAATATTATCCTGCAATACAATACCAATTTGCGAGCGTAGTGATTCAAGTGTCACGTCTTGCACATTCATACCATCGATTACTACAGCACCCGATTTCACATCGTAAAACCTTGGAATCAAGCTAACAATCGTTGATTTCCCTCCACCGCTCATTCCTACAAAGGCTGCTGTTTCACCAGCTTTAATTGTAAAATTGATATTTCGTAAAACATTTTGCCCCTCATCTTCATAGCGGAAAATAACATCTTTAAATGCCACTTCCCCCGCTACCTTTTTTAAAGGCTGAGCGAGCTCTTTATCGACAATATCATATTTTTCATCAAACAATTCGAATACACGATCCATCGATGCAATCGATTGTGTTAATGTAGTTGAAGAGCTTACAAGTCGGCGCAACGGACCATATAGACGTTCAATATAAGCGATAAATGCGACCATCACACCGAGCGATAGGTTTTCATGTATTACTTGATAGCCTGCATAAGCAATGACTAGTAGCGGTGCAATATCTGTAATCGTATTAACGACTGCGAATGATTTTGCATTCCATTTTGAGTGGTCTAACGCTTTATTTAAAAACTCTCCATTCGTCTCATCAAATATTTTTTGCTCATGGCGCTCTAAAGTAAAGCTTTTAATAATGCTAATTCCTGCTACACGTTCATGCAAATAACTTTGTACACCTGCTAGTGCCTGCGAACGTTTACGTGTTAAATCACGTAATTTACCGAAAAAGTATTTCACACTGAACGCATAAAGTGGGAAGGAAATAAGTGCGACTAATGTAAGCTTCACATCCATCGTTAGCATAATCGCTATGGCAATCAAAATCGTTACCAAGTCAAGCCATAAATTCATTAAGCCAATCATCACAAAGTTTTTTGTCTGCTCAACATCATTAATGACTCGCGAAATAACTTCCCCTGCTCGTGTATTTGAATAATACTTTAAGCTTAATTTTTGCAAATGTGTATACAATTCCTTACGAATATCAAATAACACCTTATTGCTAATATTTTGTGCAAAATATTGACGATAATATTCAATTGGTGGGCGAATAATAAAGAACACAATTAATGTTCCACCTAGCCAATAAACAAGCTGCTTCGTCATTTCCGCCCTTGTTAGTGTATCCGAACCAATAATATCATCAATCACAATTTGTATAAGCAACGGAATGAATAATGGGATTGCAAATTTTAAAACACCAATAATAATTGTTAATACCAATTCCAAAGTATATGGCTTCACAAAGCGCATATATCTTTTCATACTGTCCAAGTGCTTCTCCACTTCCTTTTTTAATACTTCGATTGTCTAAATATTGATTATAACAAATTTAAAAGAAAATCTGTATCTAGCGATTCGCTTACAGTACTAAAAGACGCTTGCTCCTGCGGTTGAAGATTTGCTGAATCAAGATAAAGTGAAATTTCTATCAGTGGGTGTTCTCCCCACTGATTGTTAGTTGAACCATTCGGGCTTTTACCGGCAGTTATTCTCCAACTTATTATTAACCCGATTTCACTCAAGTCTTGAAGTGGGAGGCTTACTGCCCGTTAATGCGGGATAAAATACAAACGAAACGTCCGAAAAGCAGTGCTTTAGCACGCTTTTCGGACGCCTATTATGACCTATTTTCCCCTTGAATTTCACGGTTTAGATGATAGCGATTTGTCCATACTTCGATAAAATCAGGTGCAAATGGACCTCTGCGCTGTTGAATCCAGCTTATTAGCTTGGCTACATTACGCTTTAAAATTTTATCAATTACTTCAGGATAAGCCATTGCTGTTTTATGCTCTTCATACTCGTCCTCATCTAGTAATGTGTATGACATATCCGGGAAAACCTTTACATCTAAATCGTAATCGATGTATTTAAGGGAATTGCTGTCATATACAAATGGTGAACTCATATTGCAATAATAGTACACACCATCTTCGCGTAGCATACAAATAATATTAAACCAATGCTCTGCATGAAAATAACAAATCGACGGCTCTCTCGTCAACCAAGTTCGCCCATCTGATTCTGTTACAAGGGTCTTTTCATTTGCGCCAATAACGACATTTTTAGTTCCCTTTAGCACCATCGTCTCTTGCCAGATACGATGAATGCGACCATTGTGTTTGTAGCTATGTATTTGTATCGTTTCTCCTTCTACTGGTAATGCCATATCAAAGCCCACCTTTTTGTCCACCATTAAGCAATTCTGCCTCGACTCCTACTGACTATTTTCTTCTGAATCGAGATAAATATTTATATTATAATGTAACATTCATATTTTATTATAGCAATCGTTCAGATAAACGTGTAGTGAGAAAACACAAAATTATTAAAAACAACAAATTGGCCAAACAAGCAAGAAGGGCGTCGGGAAAGTTTTGTTTTCCCGACACCCCTCTTTTATAACTATTTCGTTTCTTCGTTTTGGTTGCCAAAGCTTTTCTTCGGCTGCTGTTTACCAGCATATTGATTATTTTTTTCCATCTCGCGGAAATCTGGCTCTGTTGCAAACTCCTCGCGTTGCGTAGGGTTTTGATTTTGCCCTTGCTCATTGTTTTGACGATTGCGTTTCATCTTCAAATCACCTCCGTGCTCATTATTGTGCGCGCGATAAAGTGATTTATACATCCGTTTTTGACCAAATTTTTAACATTGGGACGGGCATCGGCAAATTTGCTATTTGCTCCTTTGTAAACCACTCCCTATTTTCAGATAAAATAGCTGTTGCTACTGTGTAATAGCTATCGATATGCCATGTTAAATGTGAAAAAACATGCTTGAACTGGAGTATAGGCTTTTGTTCACCTATTTCCACCCCATATTTTTCTGTTATATTTTCTTTACCTCGCTCCAACATCGGAAATTGCCACATATCGGCAAGTAATCCCTTTTCTGGTCGCCTCTCTAATAAATAGCTACCCTCATTGTTTTCAATAACAATTACATCATAATTAAGTTCTTTCGTTTTCACTTTCTTCGTTTTCACAGGCAGCTCTGCTGCATCACCTGCTTCAAATGCTATACAATATTCGCGTACAGGGCATAATAAGCATTTAGGAGAAGTCGGTGTACAAATTAATGCGCCTAGCTCCATCAATCCTTGATTAAAGGAGGATGCATTTTCTGGGTCAATTAAAAAATCAACTGCCTCCTCAAAGACTTTGCGCGTTTTTTGTAAAGCGATATCCTCTTTTATATGTAATACCCTGCTTAAAACACGCATTACATTACCGTCGACTGCATGTTCTGGCTTGCCATAAGCAATACTAAGAATGGCACCTGCTGTATAAGGACCAACACCTTTTAGCTTGGAAATATCTGCTCGGTTATCGGGTACAACGCTATTATAAGTTTCAACAACTTCACGTACACCTGCCTGTAAATTGCGAGCACGTGAGTAATAACCTAGCCCTTCCCACATTTTTAAAAGCTCCTGCTCGGGTGCATAGGCAAGCGTCTCGGCAGTTGGAAAGCGCTCAATAAAACGATTGTAATAAGGAATAACGGTATCTACACGTGTTTGTTGTAGCATGACCTCTGATACCCATATATGGTAAGGCTCTGTCGTCTGTCGCCAAGGTAAGTCTCTTTTTTCTTTATTAAACCATTCGACTAAGGCGTGTCGAAATTGTTGTTTATATTCGTAATTCACAGTTTCCTCCGCTTATTTTAGATTTTCTTTCATTGAAAAAGGGTATATGATAGAAGTAATAAGATGTCCTTAGATAAAGTGAAACTTCAATCAGTGGAGGTTTTCCTCATCCCACTGATTGTTAGTTGAACCAATCGGGCTTTTACGGGCAGTTGATCTCTCACTTATCCTTAAGCCGATTTTCACTTAAGTCTTGAAGTGGGAGTTTTACTGCCCGTTAATGCGGAATAAAAGGAGATGATAAATTTTGGATTCTGGTACACATTTAGTTATGGGCATTGCACTTGGCGGCTTAGCGCTAGCTGACCCCGTCGTTGCAAACCATTCCATCACATTTACTGCAGTAATGGTAGGTACAATTATCGGTTCACAAGCACCCGATATCGATACTGTGTTAAAAATGCGTAATAACGCTATATATATACGTCATCATCGAGGAATTACTCATTCTATTCCCGCTACTTTATTATGGCCTCTCCTCATAACGGCTATTTTATCGTTAATTTTCCAAGATGCCAACAGTTTTCACTTATGGCTCTGGATTCAACTTGCTGTCTTTCTTCATGTTTTCGTTGATATTTTTAACGCTTACGGCACACAAGCATTACGCCCATTCTCAAAAAAATGGGTGGCATTAGGTGTTATCAACACATTTGACCCATTTATTTTTACAATTCATTGTATTGGTCTTTTACTATGGGCCTTCGGGGCAAATCCAGTTTTAATGTTCAGCATCATGTACTTTATTATTTTTCTATACTATATTCTACGCTTTTTCGTGCAAAATGCTGTTAAAAAAGCAGTCCATGCGACAATTCAGGATGAGGAATTTGTTATTGTTGCACCGACAATGCGCTTTTTCAATTGGCGCGTAGCAGCCGCCTCTAAAACGCATTATTATGTAGGAAAAGCTTACGGACGAACAGTCAATATTTATGACAAATTCGAAATTCACCCACTACCTAAAACGCCGCTTATAGAAAAAGCTTTGAGCGATTCAAATTTAGCAGCCTTTGTCTCTTTCTCACCTCTTTATCGCTGGGAAATTTCCGAGCTTGACAATGACTTAACAGAGGTTCGTCTAATTGACTTACGCTATCGCAGCAATAATCGTTATCCATTTGTTGCTGTAGCACACTTAAATGATGATTTAGACATCATCACATCATATACTGGATGGATTTTCACAGAGGATAAGCTGCAAAGGAAGCTACAAATTGGGGCAAGTGATTAAAGGTGTTCGAGAAGTCGTGCAGTAGTCGGCTTCTCGAACACTGTCGGTAGTGCTTTGAGAAACTGTTTGCTTATTAAAGTGGAGAGGGCTTTCTCTGAAAATAAAAGAAACATAGGGACTAGCGATGTTTCTCCTGTTGTTAAAGTGAGAGTCTAGAACAATTTGTTTTGATAGTGTACAGTGTCCTCTTTTTTCACTTAGGGGAAATGCCAATAATACAATTTTGTAGCAAAGCATTGCAAAAAAAAATTTTATCTCTCCCCTTTTACTAAGGAAAACACTGCAAAAGTCAGATTCCTCTCTTTTCCAAAGAAATCACTCGCTATTTTCATAACCAAACATTTTACAAAAACACTACCACTAGCGTTCCAAATGCCGTGTAGTTGCACGGCATTTGGGTCACCCCTACTCATCACTATTATCTAATAAATGTGCATATTTCGGATTTTTACCCGCAAATTCATGTAGCTTGTCACCGTAGCTCTCTATTAGTTGCTTTACAAGGTTTGCCGTATAGTCGGCTCCCCGAAACGCATAACCCGCTTTTGCGGAAGTTGCCTCAAAATCACTCCACAGCAACTCGACCCATGTGCGTGCACGCCCTTTTGATAGTGCTGGATTTTTTTTCAGCAAATGCGCTGTTAACTTTTCAATATGCTGCTCCATGTTATTTCCCTACCTTCATCGGCAATAACATGGCTACAGGCAACGCCTCCTCATAGCGCTCACTGCCTAGACGATGCCCCCAAGCAAAGCGTCCTTTTAAGCGGTCAACTTTAAAAAACTCTCCCGGCGCACCGTCAATACGGTACATTTCACCGAGCACGATTTTATCTAAATCCACTAAGTAAGATGCTGCCATAATTGCTTTTCGGTCATAAACGGCAAACTCATTCATAATGCCTAGCTGCTCTGCCTTGCGTGCCTTTTCTCTCAATGCCGCAATTTCTACTCGCAACTCCTGCTCTGTCATAGCTGCATAATTTTTTTCCATTACTCTTCATACTCCTTATGATTTATATAGCTATTAATAATTTCAATTGGAAAGCCTTTTTGATAAAGTGCCTGCTTCACTTTCATATGTAGCTCAATGCCTTGGAGCTTCGCTGCATATTTACGCCAAATTTTATCGCCCTGCTCTTCAATTAAATGCTGCCACTCCTCATCTTGTCGCTCAATCGTTATTTGTTCAAGCACTTCTTGTACAATTGTAAACGAATATCCTTTGCGTACAAGTACATCTTGTATTTTTTGCTTTATTTGAGCTGGCGTTCGCCCTTTGCCTCCACGTACTTCCTTTTCTGCTAGCTGTAGGGCAAGTTGTAGCTGGTCCTTATGTGTAAACGTTTGTAATACCTGCTCTTGAAGCTTTTTATCAATCCCTTTTTTCATTAAATCCTGCTTGATTGCACGTGGCCCCTTACTTGCTGTTTTTTTCTTCGTTTCTAGCAAGGCTTTCGAATAGGTTTCATCGTTTAAAAACCCTAGCCGCTCTAACTTGCGAACAGCTTCTAAAACAACAGCCTCCCCATGCCCTGCATCAAGCAATTTTTTTTTCACTTCATATTCGCTACGCATTTGAAAGCTTAAAAAATGCAATGCCTTGCTAAACGCCTTAGCAATTTCATCCTCATACGTAATTTCATCTATATCAAATTGCTCAAGCACCTTGCCTTTTGTCAATCCAAATTGAATTAGCGTTCCTTCGTCTACGGCAAAGGCATATTTTTCATTCAAATAAATATTATAGCGCTCTGCATTGTTTTTTTGACGCCCTATTTTCGTAATAACAAACATGCCTTCTTTCCTTTCTTCTACGAATTATCTTTAGTATACAGGTTTTTTTGCAACCTTTCACGAATACAGTATGAAAGGCAAAAGGAGGAGATTACGATGAAAATTGCAATTGCAGGTGGTACAGGCTTAGTTGGTCATACACTTACAACTTTGCTACAACAACAAGGGCATGAAGTCATCATTTTAACTCGTGGACAGCCAAAGCTTGAAAAGGGCGTACACTATGTTCAATGGTTAAATGGTGTATTGCCCCTTGAGCAGCTTGAAGGCATTGAGGCATTTGTCAATTTAGCAGGTGTTTCTCTAAATGATGGACGTTGGACCGCTGAACAAAAAGAAGCAATTTATAATAGCCGCATGACCGCTACCGAAGAAATGCTACGCATTGTTACGCAGCTAGGAGCACCTCCTCAAGTTATTGTAAATGCGAGCGCTGTCGGTATCTATCCTATTTCTACAACGGCTACATATAATGAAACATCAACACAACGGGCACAGGATTTTTTAGGAAAAACAGTGGCAGATTGGGAACAGAAGGCACTTCTTGCAAAACAATTAGGTATTCGCACATGTTTAGCTCGTTTTGGTGTTATTTTAGATAAAACCGCCGGTGCACTGCCATTAGTCGTTATGCCTTATAAAATGTTTGTTGGTGGTACGATTGGTTCTGGCAAGCAATGGCTGTCATGGATTCATGTCAATGATGTGGCACGAGCTATTTTATATTTGATTGAAACATCTTCACTTGAAGGTCCGATTAATTTTACAGCACCACATGCACAGCGGATGAAAAGCTTTGGAAAAACAGTAGGACGCGTTTTAAATAGACCGCATTGGTTACCTGTGCCAAGCTTTGCACTCCAACTTGCACTTGGTGAAAAAAGTGTGCTCGTCCTAGAGGGTCAACATGTTGTGCCCGATAAGCTAGTTGCAGCAGGCTTTACTTTCCAATTCCCTACACTTGAAGAAGCACTTCGTGATTTGTATAAGTCTTAGCTTTTTGTGCAACCTACTTAGAAAGTGAAACTTCAATCAGCACTACTGATTGTTAGTTCGGGCATTTACAGGCTATTAGCGCACAGCCTGTAAATGCTACATTGAAAAGGGAGGCTTGCACGACTATGTGGAAACATCATTTTTTAGGCATCATGCTTATTTGCGCAACAATCGTTACATTTATGCTATCAACAAACTCTACTGCACAGGCAGCTGAATATCATTGGGGCTTTAAGCGTTCAACAAATAACGAGCCCGCACAGGCTGGCGCACAGCTCGATGCACTGCTTGACAAATATGGGGCTATTTACAAAGGAAAGCCTGACGAAAAAATTGCTTATTTAAGCTTTGATAACGGCTACGAAAACGGCTTTACTGAAAGTATTTTAGACACATTAGCTACCGAAAATGTCCCAGCAACCTTTTTCTTAACAGGGCATTATTTAACGAGCGCCACGGATTTAGTAAAACGCATGGTGGCGGATGGTCATACAATTGGCAATCATTCTTATGGACATCCAAATATGGCACGACTTTCTGATAGCGAAATGGTCGCTGAATGGCAAAAGTTTGATCAGAAGTTAAAGGAGCTAACAGGTATTGAACGTACTTATTATGCCCGACCACCAGAAGGAATATTTAATGAACAGCTATTAAAGGTAGGCAATGAGTATGGCTATCGTCATATTTTCTGGTCTGTTGCCTTTAAGGATTGGCTGAAGGATGAGCGCCGCGGCTATAAATATGCCTATGATGCCCTAATGCAGCAGCTACATCCTGGCGCAGTTATTTTAATGCATACAGTCGCACAGGATAATGCCGAGGCATTGCCCAAATTTATACAGGATGCAAAGGCTCAAGGCTACACATTTCAATCATTAGATGACCTCGTTCTTGAATATGAAGGTGTCACATTACCTTAATCTTTTTTTTTCATCCCACCATGCGTTATAATGGTGGGATGAACTCGTATAAGGATGTGAAAGCAATGAACCAAATAACAATGACACTTGGGCAAAAATTCCCTTTAACAATTAAAAGACTTGGCATTAATGGAGAGGGCGTTGGCTTTTTCAAGCGTAATGTTGTGTTTGTCAAAGGCGCATTACCTGGGGAAGAAGTAACGGTAAAAGTAACAAAGCTGCAACGCAATTTTGCCGAGGCGGAAGTTTTAGCAATTCGTAAAAAAAGCACTGATAGACAAGAGGCTCCTTGCCCTGTTTATGATGAATGTGGGGGCTGCCAGCTTCAGCATATGAATTATGAGGCACAGCTAAAAAATAAACGTGATATCGTCATACAAGCACTCGAAAAATATGTGCCACAAGTAGCAGCAAACGCTATTATTCGCCCAACAATCGGTATGGATAACCCTTGGCATTACCGCAATAAAAGCCAATTTCAGGTGCGTAAAGAAGGCAAACGCGTATATGCTGGACTCTTCGCAGAAGGCTCCAACAAGCTCCTTAATATTAATGATTGCCTCGTGCAGCACCCTGCCACATCGAAAATTACGGTCGGCACTCGTAAAATTTTACAAAAGCTTGGCATCTCTATTTATGATGGAAAAACATTAAATGGATTAGTACGTACAATCGTTGTGCGTACAGGTATTCGAACAGGTGAAACACAAGTATGCCTTGTAACTACACGCAATGAGCTTCCACATAAAGCGGAATTAATCGAACGTATGAAAAAGCTAGATCCATCTATTGTATCAATTACTCAAAATATTAATCGTGAGAAAACATCACTTATTTTCGGGGATGAAACAATTATTTTAGATGGGAAAGAAACAATTCACGAGGAGCTTGGTGAATTAGCATTCGATTTATCTTCACGTGCCTTTTTCCAGCTTAATCCCAAGCAAACAGTGCACTTATATAATGAAATAAAAAAAGCAGCAGCACTAACTGGGAAAGAAACAATTGTCGACGCTTACTGCGGTGTCGGTACGATTGGCTTATGGCTAGCACGTGATGCAAAGGAAGTACGCGGCATGGATATCGTACCAGAGAGCATAACTGACGCAAAGCGCAACGCCCGTAATCACGGCTTCAAACACGCGCGTTATTATGTAGGTAAAGCAGAAGACTTGCTTGCCCGCTGGCGTCGCGAAGGCTTCACGCCAGATGTTATTACAGTAGACCCACCGCGTACAGGGTTGGACGCAAGCTTCATCCAATCTGTTTTAAAAATTAAGCCGAAGCGTCTTGTCTACACGTCTTGCAACCCTTCCACATTAGCGAAGGACTTACAGCAATTAACGAAGCTGTATAAGGTGGAATATTTGCAGCCTGTTGATATGTTCCCACAGACTGCACAAGTTGAGGTTGTTTGTAACATGGAATTACGCAAGTAAAATAAAATGTATGTTGCAAAGTGGCTGTCCAAAAAGCCGTGCATAGCCGGCATTTTGGACAGTAGCGATGATGTTTCGCAAAATGTTGATTCCTATAAAGTGAACCTTCAATCAGTTGGGGTTTTCGCACATCCCCACTGATTGGTGATAGAGGTACACAAGCGTTTTCGCATCCTGCGAAAACGCTTGTGTGACCAACATCGTGTTGGCCTCATTCTTAGTTTTTACAGGCTGTTTGATTCCCCACTTAAACATCTTGATTTTATCTGCTATTTTGAAGTGGGGGTCTGTGCTCCTGCGGTTACTCGTCGCAAACAAATTTGTTAATACGGGATAAACAGAGAACGCCTCTTTTAAAAATTTGATGAACATTCGCTTTAGCAGCGCTATCCTTCAGTAAAAGGGAAGCGATGAAAACATTGATTTCAATGCGGTGGCAAAATAAAATAGGCTTCTTGGACAACTCCTTGTTATATGGAATTTGAGTAAAATATAATATAATGTAATTGCTTAAACTGATTAATATTTTTAATTAATAAACTAGGTCAAGTAATGCTTCATGTAAATAACCAAGATAGTTGGATAGAGAGGGGAGGCAGAGTTGATTCTGCGAAAACATATATGAAAAATAGACATATTTTCATAATGATAGGATTATTTATACTCATATTATCAGGCTCTCGTATTTTATGGGAGGCTACGTTTCAAAACCTCTCACATACGCAAATAGAGAATGGACAATTGGATTTGCTGGATTGGAATACGCAGGAGGAGGAAGTTCTGTTGCTTGACGGGGAGTGGGAGTTTTACCCGTCACAATGGTTGATAGATGATGAACCGCAAACTAATTCAAGCAATCAACAGAGGAAGCTTGTTCAAGTACCAGGTAGGTGGAATGAGGGCCTTTATGATGGAGCATCAACTCCTTATGGATATGGTTCCTATCGCTTACGTATAATTGTAAATCCGACTGAGAGGATGAATTACAGTCTATACGTACCAAGTGTACGTAGTTCTTCTGAATTATATATTAATGGGCGACACTTGGCCGGGTCAGGACAAGTAGGTAAAACTGAAGATGAATACAAAGCAAAAAATTTGCCCTATTCAGCAACCTTCACAGCAGATGAAAATGGTGTAATTGAAATTGTTATTCAAGCAGCAAATTTTAAAGATGTTCGACGAAGCGGTATGATTCGATCGATAAAATTTGGTTCAGAAGCGGCCATGTCTACTGAAAGAAACTTGTCTTTATCCATGCAAGTATTAGCTTCAGTAATATTCTTAATCCACTCGGTTTATGCCTTTGTTCTATATTTTTTAGGAAATCGTGAGAAAAAGCTGCTATCCTTTTCTTTGCTTTTGTTATGTATAACGTTAATGAATTTAATAAGCAATGATGAAAAATTATTTCACCTACTATTTAATGTTGGATATGAGTGGGATTTTCGTTTAGCAAATGTGACAATTCCGATTGCTTCCTTTGCGTTGTTACAGTGCATAGACCATTCTAAGCTGTCTTATAGGCGGATTATGACATACATATACTCGATTGTCTGCATCGGGATGGCCATCATTACTTTGTTTTTATCTCCGACTCAAATTATGATGTTGTTTCCTGTTTATTATCTATTGGCAGGATTTGCAGTTGCTGTCGCGCTATTTGCGATAATTAAAAAAATTTATATAGATATCACAGGTAACGTTTTATTATTACTTTCCTTTACAGCAGCCATTCACCATTTTATTTGGGGTATCTATTGGAGAGAAGCGGGCATAAGTATTGTTCATTACCCATTCGATTTGATTATTTCTATTGGTTGTTTTGCCTCCATTTGGTTCAAGGATTATCTTAAAATGCATGCTGAAACAGAGAAACTTGCATTAAGATTACAAAAAATGAATGAGCATAAAGACGAATTTTTAGCGAACACCTCCCATGAGTTTAAGAATCCACTTCATGGGATGATTAACATGTCTCAATCAATATTAAATAGAGAAAGACATCTATTAAAGAACAGAAGTGTCCATGAACTTGAAACAATTTTAGCGGTCGGTCGGCGGATGTCATTGTTATTAAATGATTTACTTGATGCCGCAAGCCTTAGGGAGGGGCATCCGCGTCTACAGAAAAAAAATATTACGATTCAGCCCATTGTCACTGGTGTAATCGACATGCTGCAATTCCTTGTTGAAGTCAAGCCAGTAAAAATTGTTAATCAAATTCCAGAGGATTTTCCACCTGTGATTGCAGACGAGAATCGGGTCAATCAAATTATCTATAATTTACTTCACAATGCTGTGAAATACACGAATGAAGGTGAAATTTGCATTCAAGCTAAGGTAGAGGATAAAAAAGCGTTTATTATGATATCCGACACAGGGATAGGAATGAACGAGAATTTTATGGAACGTTTGTTTCAACCTTATGAGCAAGCGGCAGATGAAGCAATGAATGAAGGCGGCCTTGGATTAGGTTTGAATATAAGTAAACAATTAGTTGAACTGCATGACGGACAACTAGAAGTATCGTCAACAATTGGAAAAGGGTCAAAGTTCACCTTCTCACTAAAGTTGGCCCCGTTGGATGAGTATGAAAAAAATAAAAATATTTCATCCATGAAAGGTCAGTACACCACATTTCAAAGAAAGTCTGAGAGTCATGTAATTGAAACTTCCATCGATTTGGCGAATCTAGAAACATCAGTTGCTACAGATCAAACGACATTAATGGAGGCAAAGTCCGCGCAGCCATCCATATTAATTGTTGATGATGATCCGATTAATCTACAAGTGCTTCAATCGATTTTATCAGTTGAACAATATGAAATCACTATCGCGACGAGTGGAAAAGAAGCTCTTGAGAAATTAGATGGAAAGGAATTTAGTTTAGTTATTTCTGATATCATGATGCCACAGATGTCTGGCTATGAGTTAACCAAGAAGATTCGTAATCGTTATTCACCTACAGAGCTCCCTATCTTACTACTTACCGCTAGGAGTGAGCCAAATAATATACAAGCTGGTTTTTTAGCTGGTGCTAACGATTATGTGACAAAGCCTGTTGAAATGTTGGAGTTTAGATCGAGAGTTAAGGCGCTCACAACTATAAAAAAAGTAGTTCGCGAACAATTACAATTAGAGGCTGCATGGTTACAAGCTCAAATTCAGCCCCACTTTCTATTCAATACATTAAATTCAGTCATTGCATTAAGTTCCACCGACTTAGATAAGATGAATGATATGCTAAATAATTTGAGCGATTTTTTAAGAAGCAAATTTCAATTTCAAAATATTGAAGGGTTAATCCCAATAGAAGAAGAATTAAATATTGTGCGATCTTATCTGAATATTGAACAAGTGCGTTTCGGCGATAGATTACAGGTTGTTTGGAAAATGGATGAATATAAAGATCTCAAGATTCCTTTCCTGACAATTCAACCCTTAGTAGAAAATGCCGTAAGACATGGAATTATGAAGCGTATCAGTGGAGGAAAAATCGTTATTAGAGTTTCTGTTCATGAAGATTATGTTGAGATTTCAATTGAAGATGATGGTGTTGGTATGGATGATACTCAATTACAAAGCTTATTGGAAAGAAAGAATGATAACCAGACGAGCATTGGTTTAATTAATACGAATCAACGATTAATGAGACTTTTTGGTACAGGTCTTCAAATTAAAAGTGCACCAAATCAAGGGACAGTAGTATCCTTTGTTGTGAAAATCTAGTGTCCGATGGTAATCAATCATATGCAACGATTCTTTTATACTTGAGTAACATGATGTATCTTTATTCAAAAAGATATTTGTATTGAAATGAATTATGTTCACATGCACGTATCAATTTAAAAGAAGAAGCAGGGATATAATTAGTTTCAGTCCATTCAAAAAAAAACGAAGTTGCGACATGCAATTTCGTTTTTTGTACTTTATATATAGAGGGATTATCCCTGTGTTGCCACATACACTTCACATATCGTGAAGTTGTCGCACGGTTAGATTAGTATAATTAAAAAGTGAGCTACACCTCAATTGTTAGACACATCTACCAATTCAAGATGCAATTCAAACAAACATCGCAACCTTCATTCCAAGGAACAAAATTTCATTTTACCTCACGATAAAGCGCATTGTCAATAATAAATTTGTGAATTTTTCAGAAAAATGTTATAATAATTTTACAATTGTTTTTTCAATCGTATTCCTAATTCCGCTGTACTTTTGTAGATAGAATTATGGATGCGTTTTTTTATATCTCTTTTTTATGGAAGAAAAGTTCAAGCAATTGTATGGGTTTCAAAAGAAGTTAGTTGGATAAAATCACTAATTATTAACTAATAGTAACCGATTTTTTTATTCTATAAGGAGGGCTAAAATAATGAATCTAATCAATAAGAAAGTTACACACAAACGTTTTGGCACAGGGAGTATAGTTAAACATAATGACTCCACTATCGAAATACATTTCGCAACGGAAAGTAAAAAGTTCATTTTCCCTGATGTATTTGGAAAACACCTAAAACTGCATGATGAAAGTGCTGCTAATTCACTTGAAAAAATTATACAGCAAAGAGAAATAGAACAAAAAAAGGAAGAACAGAAGAAGGAAGAAGAAAAAAAACTTCAACGAAAAAAACAGGAGCTCCGCTTGGAATATGAAAAGCTTATGAATAACCATAAACTTCATCCCAAATCACAAATGGTTTTTTGGTGTGACATAGAAGAACAGAGTAGTTCTTTTTCAGAGTGGAAGGTTTTTTCGGGTGTAATAAAAAGCGGTACTAACAAAGGGAAACCAAACAAACCGATTCGCTTGCATCAAAATAGCGCTGTCCTGTTAACGGCAATAGATTCCAACATGCCTGAAAAAGACAGACGTATTTTAGGTGTCTATATGGTGAATGAAGATTTTATCGGTAAACTTTGTGAAGATGGCTATATTCCTGCTCATTCAAAATACAAACTCCAACTTACAGAACAAGAAGCAAATCAGATGCTATTTTGGAAATACTATGTAAACGAAAAATCTCCGCAGAATATGACATGGAAAACAGGCAAATACCGATATTTCGACAATTTATGGATGGCTCAAATTTTGCACGATATAGTCTCATTGAAAAGTGACCCAACGGAACGAGAGCTAGCACAACAGTTTTTAAAACACTTTTGTAAAATGAATCAGATAACAGAACAGGAGTTATCAAAACCTGATGGTGCATTAATGCGTATTTAGACGTTAGCCCAAAGATAATAAGAATAACAGGAAACTTTACTAATAGCAAACAGTGCTTGTCTCTGTTTGCTATTAAGTGTGTAAATAAACATTCAAGCGATAGTAACTGACACTATCCAGTAATATAAGTTAATATTTAAACTAAATTGTCCCCCCTCATATTGTATTACCATATCCCCTCTCGACATATGGAGTGTTTGGTGAAACTAATTAACAATTACGCCAAAGTTAACTGACCTCATCACGAAGGCTTCTGTACCTGTTGCCTTCCTATCGATACAAAATAATTTGCTCCTGCGGTTACTCATCGCACTATACCCTGCTGAAAGAAGTTAAAGCCTATCGTGTATTTTACTCTCCAAAATCTACTCCTTATATCGAAAATCTAACCACTTATCCGAAAATTTCGCATATGCAAATTTTTCTATGCTACATTAATTATAGCGAATTCGATTTGAGGTAATAAGGAGGCCCCCAATTGAAAATTCAATTAACAATTAACAGTGCCTTAGAACAAACAGAGATTCATATATATGCAAAGGAATATAATGAACAAATTGAACAGTTGATGAAGCAATTAAAAGCTGCCAATACTGTGCATGCAGGTGTAATTGATGGTTATTTACAGCAAGAAATTCATTTGCTCAAAATCACTGATATTTTTTCTATCTATGCCGAAGATTCGAAAATTTACTTGCAAACAGATGAGCAAGAATATGAAGCGAAGCGAAAATTATACGAGCTAGAAAAACAATTAGCGAAGGATTTTGTCAGAGTAAATAAATCGACACTCGTCAATATTCACAAAATTTCCTCAATCCAAATGGGTAAGATTGGAACAACCCAGCTTTTGCTCGAAAACGCTACGAGCATTCCTGTAAGCCGCAAATATTTAAAAGACTTGAAGCGCCATCTCGGCATTGGAAAGGATTGATAGAATGAAAATTTTACGCATGATTGTTATCGGCATACTGATTGCACTTAGTAGCTCTTATATTTTAGTAACAATTAGTGTACTTTCTGAATCAAACACGCTTATATCAGGTGAAGCACTACTTCAACAAATCATTATTGCTACAGTTTTAGGTGCTGCCATTGGACCGCTATCTCTGCTTTTTGAGGCTGAACGTATACCTTTTGCATTACAGCTTCTCTCTCACTTAATTGGCGTAACCCTTTTCGTAGTAGTTGCTGGTTATTTCGGTGAATGGTTTACTCATTTTGGAATCGTCAATGTACTCATCTCAGTGGCAATTATTTATTTTATCGTTTGGACGATGATGTATTTACTACAGAAGAAGGATATCGAACAAATTAATAAAATGATTCAAAAGCGAAGGGGGCAATGAAAGTGAAAACCGTTATCCAAGTTGAAAACTTACGTAAGTCCTATGCTAAAAAGGAAGCTGTAAAAGGCATTTCATTTTCGGTTGAACAAGGCACATTTTTCGCCTTTCTTGGTACAAATGGGGCGGGTAAATCAACAACAATTGAAATTTTATGTACCTTATTAAAAAAATCTAGTGGTGTAGTAACGATTAATGGTCATACTCTCGATAATAGCTCTAGCAATGCTGAAATTCGCAAGTCGATTGGTGTTGTCTTTCAACAAAGTCTGTTAGATGAGCGTTTGACAGTATATGAAAACCTAATGCATCGAGGAAAAATGTACGGACTGTCAAAAATACAGCTACTCGAAAACTATCAGTTTGTTTTGAATTACTTAAATTTAAAAGATATTGAAAAACAAAAATATGGCACATTATCTGGTGGGCAAAAAAGGCGAGTGGATATTGCGAAAGCACTCATCCACCGCCCTACTATTTTGTTTTTAGATGAGCCTACGACCGGACTTGACCCACAAACGCGCCAATTTGTCTGGCAAACAATTAAACAACTACAGGAACAAACTAATATGACTGTTTTTTTAACAACACATTATATGGAAGAGGCTGCAATGGCTCATAAAGTAATTGTGCTTAAACAAGGTGAAATTGTCGCTGAAGGGACTCCTGACGCTTTAAAAGTGAAATATGCCTATGACCAGCTCGCAATTTCCTTCCATGAATTTTCAGACGGGATGACATGGCTTAGAGAAAATAGTATTAGTTATATAGAAAAACAAGGCATTTTTACAATTCGAGTCCAATCTACATTAGATGCATTAGCATTATTAAATCGATTAGAGCCTCTCATTGCATCCTTTGAAGTAATAAAAGGTACGATGGACGATGTCTTTGTACGTATTATGGAACAGGAGGAACCTTATAATGGAAGCGCTATTAAGCCTAGTTGGACGTAATAATAAAGTATTTAGACGTGATAAAGCAGCCGTTTTTTTCTCATTATTATCAGTTATTATCGTTATTAGTCTTTACGCATTATTTTTACAAAAAACACAAATTGATTCACTTCAACAAACAACAGAAGCAACGCCCGAGCTTATTACAATGGTGAATGAATGGTTTGTAGCGGGATTGCTATCAATTATTGCGATTTCATCCACACTTGCAGCATTTGGGATTGCAATAAAGGATGTTGAATCCAAGGCAACAGCCGATTTTCTAACAGCACCTGTTTCCCGCGCGACAATTCAAATGAGCTATGTGCTCAATGCATTTATTATTGGCTTGTTTTTCACTTTCATTGCCTTTATTATTTGTGAGATATTTATTGTAGCCGCAGGCGGTACTTTGTTAAGCATCTCCTCTTTTCTAAAAGTTAGCGGACTATTAATTTTATCTGTCCTACTAGCTAGTATAATGAATTTTTTCTTTGTACTTTTTATTAACACACAAAATTCCTTTGCAGCCTTGGGCACTATCATTGGGACACTTATCGGTTTTTTATGCGGTGTCTATGTCCCCATTGGTGCACTACCAAGCTTTGCACAAAATATCATTATGTACTTCCCCGTTAGTCATACTACTTTACTATTGCGCAATGCCTTTATGGAAAACTCACTAATTAAAGTATTTGCAGAAGCACCTACTGAAGCAATAGAGCAGTACAAATTAATTTACGGCGTATCCTATGAACTGCATGGCACTGTGCTTAATCAATCAACAAGCTATATGATTATTATATTTACTACTATTATACTTACAGGGGTGTCTATTTCGATTTTTAAATTAAGGCATAAATAATCTAATTGCCATTACGGTTGGCGCTCTTTCCACACGCAAGGGCTCCAACTCATACTTCTGAACTTACTAAAAGTGCATTTATCCCCTGCGCTTTTCCTGTCGGAAGATTTACTTTGCGACATGTAACCATATCACCTCCGCTTCGATAAGCTAAGAGATAACCTTGACAATCCCAATATTTATATAATTAATAGGCGTGATAAATAATCTGTATAAAATATAAAGGCCTAGCAAATCTCTAGCTTCCCTCTCATAATTCATGGTACTATTTTCCTCATACAAGGAAGGATGATTTACTTGAAATTTGATAAATGGACTAAACATATAATAGAAATAATCGGCTTCCCTTTTACATTAACTAATAAATACATTAATAGAAAAAGACAAATAAATGAAATCGGTCAGCGAATTAAAGTTGAGGATAAATTCATACACGCAATCGTTTCTGGTGAAAGCGATGCTTCTTACACTGTAATATTGGACGCTGGACTAAGCTGCTGTTCTTTAGATTGGCATTATATTCAGCCACAGCTATCTGATTTTGCAAAGGTTCTCTCATTTGATAGAGCAGGCTACGGCTGGAGTTCGACAGTAAACACACCGTATACTAGTGAAGATGTTGTAGCCGATTTAATACATATACTTAAGGAATTACAGCTAAAGCCTCCATACATTTTAGTTGGGCATTCCTTTGGTGGATTAAATATGAGATTATTTGCAAGTAAGTATCCAGAGCAAGTTGCCGCATTAATTCTTATTGATGCTATACATGAAAAAAGATACTTAAGCAATGAATGGGACAGCGTTCGTAAGAAATCACACAAAAAGAATCTTAATTTATTTAGATTCGGTTACTTAACCTCAGGAATAGGTTTCCCAAAGCTGTTAAAGCAACCTGTCGGACGCAAATATCTTCCAGAGCCTTATCAAAAATACATCGACTACATAGGGTACCACCCTAAATCATACGAGGCTGTGTATAAGGAATTTTTATATAGTGAGGAATCAGCTTTACAAGTCAAAAGCTCAAAAGCTTTGAGCACAGACTTACCAGTAGTTATTTTGTCTTCAAATAATGCAGACCCTACTTGGGTTGAACACCAAGGCTTGTTAAGTCAGCTAACTCAAAATACAAGACAAATAAAAACAAATCATCAACATTCGATTCATCTAGAAAATCCAGATTTAATCATTGAAACGATTAAAGAACTTATGAATTAAAAAGCTAGCCTCGCCTATTAAGCGCAAATGCTAAGAAATTTTTTTATCAGAAAATGAATCGGAGTTGAGTTAATGGGAAATATCGATATTTTTGAAATGATTGCAAGCAGCTATGATACGAGCGAAAGAACGGAAATTGCGAAACTTGCGGCAAATGCCATTCGTGAGCGTTTAGTCAATGCTACAACTAAAGATGCTATTGATTTTGGCTGCGGCACAGGCCTTGTAGGCATGTATCTACTAAATGACTTTCAATCTGTGCTATTTCTTGATGCATCGCAAAATATGGTGAAGCAAATACAACAGAAAATTACGGAATTTGATATTCAAAATGCATCTACATTATGTGTGGATATTGAAAATGAAAGCACAAAAAATTTGCAGGTCGACTGTATTTTCATGGCACAAGTATTATTGCATATTGAAAATACGGAATTCGTTTTATCAAAATTATATGAAATGTTAAAGGCAGATGGGCATTTGTTCATCGTTGATTTTGATAAAAATGGAAATATCGCTTCAGACATGGTACACAATGGCTTTGAGCAAAAAAGGCTAGCAGAACTTTTGGCTAAAATTGGTTATAACAATATTCAATCTAAAACTTTTTATTATGGCGAAAAAATCTTTATGGCACAGGATGCTTCAATGTTTATTTTGGATTGTAAAAAATAAGGAATTTCATTGTACAATATTCTGAAACTTTGCTTATCTCCATTCGTATAGCAACTAGAGGAGGGATTTAATTGAAGAAATTTATAAGTTTTATCGGTATTTTCATAGCAGCTTATATCGCACTACAAATCGCTTCAGGTATGCTTTTAACATTGCTTTATAAACCAACACTCGATTTAATAACAGCTCCTTTATCATCAGAGGTTTCCTTTGGTGTTACAGGGACAAGCTATGTAGTAACACCAATTATTGCAGCATGCTTAGCATATGGTGCTACTAAATTACTTGAGCGAAAAATAATATTTTAAAAAGAGCTAATGAAATAAGTAGGGAGTTGATGATTTGTTAAAGCTTTATATTACTAGACACGGCGAAACCGTATGGAATACCGAAGGAAGGCTACAAGGCTGGCAAGATTCTGACTTAATGGAAAGCGGTGTTAATAATGCTCTCGCCCTAGGCAATCGTTTAAAAGACGTAAAATTTGATGCCATTTATAGTAGCCCTAGTAAGCGAGCAACAAAAACTGCTACTCTTATTAAAGGCAATCGAAACCAACTAATTATTGAAGAGCCAAACTTGAGAGAAATCTTTTTAGGTGATTGGGAAGGTCAGACACATGAGGATGTAGAAAGACAGCAGCCAGAAGAATATCATGCGTTTTGGCATGCGCCCCACTTGTACAACCCGACATCTGGCGAAAGCTTTGAACAACTGCAAGCAAGGGTCACAGACTTTTTAAATCAACTAATCTCGCAACATAGTGCTGGAAATATTTTAATTGTTACACATACTGTATTTATTAAAATGTTATTAGTGTATTGTAAAAAGCAATCTATTGAACAATTATGGACCCCTCCTTATATACATGATACAAGCTTATCTGTTATTGTGATTTCCAATGGGCATATCAATATCATAATGGAAGGCGATATACACCATCGAAGTAGGGAATTGCTCAATGATTAGGCAGGCTGTCGGTGCTATCATATTTCACCAAGCTGAAATATTATTAGTACATAAAGTAAAAATAAGTACAATTCGAGATATGCAAATACAAGGTGAGTGGGATTTCCCAAAGGGCGGTATTGAGCATAACGATAAAAATTTAGAGGCTGCTCTGTTAAGAGAGCTTATGGAAGAAACAGGTTCTGTCAAATATAAAGTGTTGGAACAATTAGACGAGAAAATTATTTTCCATTTTGCTGAAGAATTTACGCACAAAACAGGCTACAAAATGCAAGAAACAACGATGTTTGTCATCGAATACACGGGGGACCGCTCCGATTTAATGCCACAAGACAATGAAATTAGAGCCATTGAATTTTTTAGCCCTAATGAAACACTTGCCAAATTAACACATCAAGACACCAAATTGTTTTTTGAAAAAGCTCTGAAAACATTAACCATATAAAATATGTAGTAATCGTAGGTGATACAATGAACTATATTATAAAACATGGTAGAAATTTTATGGCGATTTCAAATAATATAGAAGCAGATTACCATAAGCACTGGCTACTCCAAATATTTCTAAGTAGTCGAAAAGATTTTAATATTGAAGTGAATGGACAGCTTATTTCTTGCAATGCCATTATTGTAAATATGGATACACCTCATTTATTTGACGCTGAAGGAGAAGCTCATTTTACGATGCTGATTGACCCTACGACAGAGCTTGGGCGTGTACTTAGGAGGAAGTTATTAGAGCAACCCTATTATATTTTCCCAAACGAAAACACCATCACTATGCAGCAAGCTTTTCAAAATGCTCTTGAACAAAAAAGTCATACTACTATTATTTCCTTTGTTAAGAACATCATGGCTCAATTCGATTATCACCATATGAAGAATTTTGATAGTCGTGTTATGAAAGTATTGTCTCTTTTGGATAACTGTCCACATGAAGATGAATTTCATCAAATAAAATACTTTTCCCAAAAAACAGGGCTTTCTGAAAGTCGATTAGCACATTTATTTAAAGAAGAAACAGGTATTCCACTAAAAAGCTATACTGTTTTGCATAAACTTCAAATAGCATACGAAGCCATTTTTAATGGAGATAGCCTGACAACAGCCGCGCTTGACGCTGGTTTCAATAGCCCATCTCATCTTGCATATACGAATAAAATGATGACTGGAATGTCTGCAACAAATATCATTAAAAATAGCGAGTTTTTGAAAGTTTACTAATAAGTACTTTGATAAAGTGTAATCAAACTAGAAGGAGGATTACACAATGAATAAGTACTTGCAAGAAACCCCATTACTGAATTTTTCCCATAGCTCAATACAAAAATTAATAGAAGCTATGCAGTGGGCAAACGAGAGTGATTTTCAGAAAATCAAAAAAATATACAATTTTGTGCGCGACGATATTGCCTTTGGATATAACAAAGACGATGCTATTCCCGCTTCAGAAATTTTAAAAGATAGATATGGGCAGTGCAACACAAAAGGAATATTATTTATGACATTATTGAGAGCAGTTGGAATACCTTGTCGAATTCATGGCTTTACCATTGATAAAAAACTGCAAAAAGGGGCTATGACAGGCCTAATTTACCAGCTCGCACCACAAAATATTGTACACAGCTGGGTGGAGGTGCAGTACGACGGACATTGGTATAACATCGAGGGCTTTATATTGGATAGTAGCTATTTAAAAAAGCTTCAAGAAAAGTTCGCTGATTGCGAAACTAGTTTTTGTGGCTACGGTGTAGCTACTAATAATCTTCAAAATCCACAGATAGACTGGGATGCGAATGATACTTATATTCAAAAAGAAGGTATTAATAATGACTTTGGCGTATTTAATTCACCTGATGAATTTTTCAAAAAACATCGACAGCGGCTGTCACCTTTTAAAAAATGGATTTATCAAACTATTATACGCAAATTGATGAACCGCAATGTAGAGAAAATTCGCAATTGAATTATAGTCGTTTGGATATTAGAGAAGGGGCATCCCAAAAGTAGTGCATTGCTGCTTTTGGGATGCTTTCTCATCAAAGGAATCATTAGATAAAGTAGAGAAAAATAAGATGGAGCTGTCCAAAAAGCCGTACATAGCCGGCAGTTTGGACAGTGGCGATGATGTTTCGCAAAATATTGATTCCTATAAAGTGAACCTTCAATCAGTGGGGGCTTTGCCCCCCACTGATTGGTGATAGAGGAACACAAGCTAGAATCTTCGCATCCTGCGAAAACGCTTGTGTGACCAACATCGTGTTGGCCTCATTCTTAGTTTTTACAGGCTGTTTGATCCCCCACTTAAACATCTTGTTTTTATCTGCTGTTTTGAAGTGGGGGTATTACAGCCTGCTCCTGCGGTTACTCGTCGCAAACAAAATTTGTTAATACGCGATAAACAGGGAACGCCTCTTTTAAAAATGGGATGAACATTGACTTTAGCAGTGTTATCCTTCAGTAAAAGGGAAGTGATGAAAACATTGATTTCAATGCAGTGTCAAAACAAAATGGACTTTTCGGACAACTCCTTTGAATTTTCAAAACAAGCATAAAGTTCATTTTTCAGTGTGCTGAGAAGAAGCCCGACTTTTTGGGCAGCCCTTTTCTAACTTCAACACAATTTGTGGTTATTTCATATAGGTATTCAATGCTTTTTCAATATCGTTATTTAGTTTGTCGATATCCACTGTTGTTACTTCGATATTTTCGATTTTATATTTCTGTTTTAGCTGAATAATTCTGCGGACGCTATCATTAATTCTAGCTTCAGCTATTTCTCCATTATTTACTGCCGCCTTAATTTCTTTTATTGCTGATGTTACACTAGAAAAACCATGGGCAATTAAAATAATATCATTGCCAGCCTTTACAGAATCTACGGCAGCTTGCCCAATATCATAATGATTGGTGATAGCTTTCATCGTCATATCATCCGTCATGACAACGCCATCGAATCCAATTTGCTCCCTTAAAATATTTGTGATTATTTCCTTTGACATCGATGAAGGATATTTCTGATCAATCATTGGTAATAAAATGTGAGCTACCATAACTACATCTGCCCCATTTTCAATTGCCGTTTTAAACGGAATTAGCTCTAGCTTATTCAAATCATCTAAGCTTTTTGTCACCTTCGGTAATTCTAAATGGGAATCTACAGTGGTGTCCCCATGCCCAGGAAAATGCTTAATAACAGGGATTACCTGCTGAGATTCTAGTCCTTTCATCGTTTGAACCCCTAATTGACTAACAATATCCGGATTATCTGAAAATGAGCGATTACCGATAACTGGATTATTCGGATTGCTATTGACATCTAGCACTGGCGAAAAGTTAAGATTGAAGCCAAATGCTTTTAATTGCTGCCCTAATAATTTACCAACTTCAAATGAAAATTCAGGTTGGTTGACATTTCCAATTGCATTGTTCGATGGGAAATTTTTCAGTGGCCCCGGCAGTCGGACTACTGTGCCCCCCTCCTGATCGGTTCCAATAAAAATCGGTAGACGGTTATCCACATTTGCTCTCATCAAGTCATTAATAAGCGTTACTGATTGGTGGGGTGTTTCTAGATTATTAGCATAAAGAATCACTCCTCCAATCTTGAAATCCTGAATCAAGCTTGTTGTTTCCTGTTGAAGTTTTATGCCTGAAACCCCGGCAAACATCATTTGGCCAATTTTTTCATCCAATGACATTTGCTCAATCATTTCAGCCACTTCATCCTTTAGTTTTGTATAAACCGAAATATGATGAACACTAGGATTGATATCGATTTCTGTCGGTTTCGGTAGTATCCATTTTAGTTGATATGCCGGATTTACTTGGTAAACTAAAATAATCTGATTGGCCGTCTGATCCTGGTAATAACGAACTTCAGTAGGTTCACCCATACTATTTTTAATATCGGCTAAATGAATTTTCTGTATATTTGCATGAAAGGAACGGATATCAAAAGCTTGCGCATCTTGATAGCCAATTGTCACAGCCTGCTGTAAATAATCCTCATATATTCCATCTGCTATATCGGCTACTTGCTGCGGCTTTCCCCACTCCTGCTGAACCTCTTGTCTATCTGTCTCTCCAACAATGAATGACACATTTGGCACTTTGCCCTCCTGCGCAGAATCAATAATACGCTGAATAATTGTCTCCAAATTTTCAGATTCCTCCTCTTGAATTGGAGTTGGAGCAGGTTTAGAATCATCAGCCTTTTCTGGCATTGACCCTCTCTTCATACCAATAAACAAAAGCACTCCGGTTAGAACTATTATGAGAACTAGGAGTATACCCCATCTTTTTTTCCACATACCGCAAACCTCCTTATCCAGCATAATGCTAAAGGATGATGAAAAATACTAACATTCATTTATACGAATGTTAGTATTTACATTAGAAATTTTTATATTCTTTGCTGAATTGTGTGCGTGCCTGGCACCTTATTTTTTGAACTGAATATGATGCAAGTTCGCAAAAACGCCACCTGCTGCTACAAGCTCATCATATGTTCCTTGTTCCTCAATACCCTTCTGAGTTACAACGAAAACCTTATCTGCATTGCGAATTGTCGCAAGGCGGTGTGCGATAACAAGCGTTGTACGATTTTCTGCTAGCTCTGCTAGAGATTCTTGAATAATCATTTCTGTCTCAGTGTCTAAAGCGGATGTCGCTTCATCCAAAATTAAAATTGGTGGGTTTTTCAAGAACATTCGCGCAATCGCTAGACGCTGTTTTTGGCCGCCTGATAGTTTCAAGCCGCGCTCGCCAATTTGTGTTTCGTAACCATCGGGTAAGCCTTCAATAAATTCCTTCAAATGGGCACGATCAGCAGCAGCTTTTATTTCCTCAAAGGAAGCACCAAGCTTTCCATACTCAATATTTTCCCGAATCGTCCCTGTGAATAGGAAAACATCCTGCTGCACGATACCGATTTGCTCGCGTAATGATTTTTGTGTCATATCGCGCACATCCAAGCCATCAATAGTAATTGCCCCATCACTTATATCATAGAAGCGTGGAATTAATGAGCAAATCGTCGTTTTCCCCGCACCACTCGGACCAACAAAGGCAATTGTTTCACCAGCATTTAAGGAAAACGAAATATCTTTTAGCACCAACTTCGTCTGGTCATAGTTAAAGCTCACATGCTCAAACGTAATATCACCGCGCAATGACGTCACATCAATCGCATTTGGCTTGTCCAACACTTCAGGCTCCTGCTCAATTAAATCGCGGAAGCGCTTGAAGCCTGCCATACCTTTTGGATAAAGCTCAAGTAATGCACTAATTTTATCGATTGGCTTAATTAAGACATTTGTATATAAAACAAAGCTCACTAATTCCCCCGCTGTTAACAGTTCATTATAAGTCAACCATGCGCCGACAACGAGTACGACAAGTGTCAAAAGTCGAGTCATCATATAAATACCTGAATGTGTGCCAGCCATCACTTTATAAGCATATAATTTTGCAGAGCGGAACAGTCCGTTTTGCTTGCGGAAGCGAGACATTTCAAAATCTTCATTTGTAAAAGATTTGACAACACGCACACCAGATACACTATCCTCAACACGTGCGTTAACATCGGCGATTTCACCGTACATCTTTTTCCATGCTTTGTTCATCTTAATATTACTAAACGTTACGAGCCATGTTAAAAATGGCACCATTACAAGTGCAATAAACGCTAATGTCGGATTGATGTTGAACATAATCGTAAATGCCCCGATAAACGTCATAATTGCAATAAAGAAATCCTCTGGACCATGATGTGCAAATTCACCGATATCAAATAAATCATTTGTAATACGGCTCATAATATGTCCTGTTTTTGTATTATCAAAGAAACGGAATGATTGTCTTTGCACATGATTAAATAGCTCTTGGCGCATATCTGTTTCGATATTAATTCCAAGCTTATGCCCTAAATAGTTAACGATGAAATTCAAGAACGTACTTAAAATATATACGAGTAATAATAGTACGCTAATTTTTACAATCATTCCCCACTCGCCCGTCGGTAGCAATTTATCAATAAACCATTGCACAGCAAGCGGAAAAGCAAGCTCTAAAATCGCAACGATAATAGCGCTCGAAAAATCGACCATAAACAGACGTTTATGCGGTTTGTAATACGAGAAAAATTTTCCTAGCATTGTTTTGTCCTTTCTTGTGTTAACGGTAATTTACGTCCAAAATAGAAGATGATAATAAATATGGCTACTAGCATAGCAGCAATGAATAGCAAGAAACTCATACTATCTACTAATTGTAAATAGCCCCCACCGAGAAATGGACCACTTAAGCTACCTAAGCTAAAGAAAATACCACATAGTAAATTGCCATTTGGCAATAATTCCTTCGGTGTTAAATCTGTCATATACGTTATGCCGAGCGAAAACATCGTGCCGACACACATTCCGGCAAGTGCAAAGAACACGACGACACCCCATTGCAAATGCTCGACGAAACTACATGCGGCAAAGATTACAGCTCCACTGAGTAAACCACCTAAAATCACCTTTCGTCGCCCAATTCTATCTCCAAGCATCCCTAAAGGAAGCTGCAAAGCGATTGTACCTATAGAAAATGCTGCAAGCACAAAGGAAACCATCGACACTTCAAAGCCTTTGCGCAAAGCATACACCGGAAAAATAGCATTTAATGAAGACTCTAAAAATCCATAGATAAAAGGCGGTAAAAATGCTACCCACGCATAGCGAAATACCAGCTTATAACGTGTCATGCTACTTGCCTGCTTTGTATCCCCCTTTAAAGCTTCAGGGTGCTCATTCGCTAAGAAAAAGACAAGTGACCAAGCCAATAAACAAAGCACTGATGATACAACAAACGGCAACGCCTGTGAAATTTTAATTAAAGGAACAAAGAACGGGCCTAAAGCGAAACCAACGCTAAATGACAAACCATATATTGCCATGCTACGCCCTAATTTATGCTGAGGTGTAGAGGCCGTTAGCCATGTTTGTGTCGCAAAATGTAATGCATGATCACCAATACCTATAAGCAACCGGAGGAAAAACCAAAACATTATATTCTTCCATAATGGAAATGTCGCAAGTGAAATAAAAACAAGCGCTCCCCCGACTATAATCGTCGGCTTATAGCCAAATTTGCGTAGCGGCTTTTCAATAAAAGGAGAAATTAGCAAAGTGCCTATGTATAAGCCTGTTGCATTCAAGCCATTTAATGTTGTAGCGACACCATCTTGTTCAAAAATTACCGCAATTAATGGCAGAAGCATTCCTTGCGAAAATCCTGAAATGGAGACAATGGCTACTAAAATCCAAAATCGTTGCTTTTCATATGTTGCTGCCATCCATGTTGCCTCCGAAAAATTCTCTTTTCATCTATTAAAATATTGTACCATTTTTTCTACGGAAGTCGAAGTAAAGTTTGAATGGAAACAAAACAAAACCCTAGCAAACTTTATCTCTAAAAGTTTACTAGGGTTTTAAATTTCACTTATATCCACTAACTTTTGTATAAACTATTCCCTAGCTTCTTACTAGAAAATGTTTAAACTCCCTCCCATTCATCGTATATTTTGGCTACATGTTTTTTCCGATCAACCCTTTCTTTCATTTATTAAGATTACATTAACACAAAGTTAGAATAATGTAAATATTCAGAACAAAGAATTTTAAAAAAACTTTTCCTAAACATATGTATAATAAAGCTGAGATCTTATTCAGAAAGGGGGCATATGATGAAGCCTATTACAAATAAAGAGCAGCAAGTTACCTATTTAAAAGAGCGTCTAGAGATTTTCCTTGAAGTGCTAGATGCCATTGACCCAGAAACGACAGAGCTTGACGATATCGATCGCCTTATTCAAATGATGGATGATTTAGAGGATAAAATGGAGCAATTCCACCAACGAACTGACATAGAAGAATAATTATCTAAATCAATTACGCCTCAGCATAATTGCGTTCAGATTTTTCGAGCTGTTTGGTGGAAGTTACCCTAAAGTCGTTACGTCCTGTGACAACGCTTAACTGACCTGCATCGCGCAGGCCTCTCTCCAAAATCCGTGAGAGTTTAGGCCAACACGATGTTGGTCACTCAGTCGTTGCCGCAGGATCCGCTGAGTTCTTCTTCATCAGCGGGCGCTAAAAGAAGTTAAAGGGGGAATATCGTCACTTAAGACGCTCCCCTTTTTTTAGTGGTCTGAAAGGAGTATAATGATGTTGGACACTTCATCTAGTAAAATTATTACTATTTGAAAATAACACATTTCATTACTATTTTTCGGGGGGAAAAATAACATGTCATATTTAGAAACTTTGGAGAAAAGCCTGTACAATTTAGTAACAGAAACATCTACAAACTTACCAAAAGACGTGCGCCGTGCGATTAAAATGGCAAAAGAGGCCGAAAACGCTGGTACACGTGCTGCAATGAGTTTAGATACGATTACAACAAATATTGTCATGGCAGAAGATAATGTCTCTCCAATTTGTCAGGATACAGGTTTACCAACATTCAAAGTATATACTCCTGTAGGCGTAAACCAAATCGAAATTAGAAAGGCAATCGAAACGGCGATTGCTGCGGCAACAGCTGATGCGAAATTACGTCCAAACTCAGTGGATTCATTAACTGGGAAGAACTCTGGAACAAATATTGGCGCTGGCCTCCCAGTAGTAAAATTCGAGCAATGGGAAAATGACTACATTACAGTGAAGCTCATTTTAAAAGGTGGCGGCTGTGAAAATAAAAATATCCAATATTCCTTACCTGCCGAATTGGAAGGCTTAGGTCGTGCAGGACGCGATTTAGATGGCATTCGTAAATGTATTTTACATGCTGTTTGGCAAGCACAAGGTCAAGGTTGTTCAGCTGGCTTTATCGGTGTAGGTATCGGCGGCGACCGTTCAGCAGGCTATGACTTAGCAAAAGAACAATTATTCCGTCATGTGGACGATGTCAATCCAATCGAAGATTTAGCAAAGTTAGAAGATTATATTGTAAAAACATCTAACACATTTGGCGTAGGTACGATGGGCTTCGGTGGTGAAGCAACATTATTAGGCTGTAAAATCGGTGTAATGGATCGCTTACCTGCTTCATTCTTCGTATCAGTAGCTTATAATTGCTGGGCATACCGTCGCATGGCAATTGATATTAATCCAGCCACTGGTGAAATCATCAATTGGCACTACCAAGAAGGTGAAAAAATCACATTCAAAGAAGAAGAGCAAACAGCGGCAACTACTGACAATGACAGCCAAGTTGTTGAATTAGTCGCACCAATTACAGAAGAAAAAATACGTTCTCTTAAAGTGGGCGACGTTGTAAAAATTTCTGGTCGCATGTACACAGGGCGTGATGCCATCCACCATCACTTAATTGGTGACGGTGTGGAGGCTCCTGTAGATTTAAACGGTCAAATTATTTACCACTGTGGTCCAGTTATGGCAAAAGACGACGAAGGTAACTGGGTAGTTAAAGCAGCAGGTCCTACAACATCAATTCGCGAGGAACCATACCAAGGCGATATTATGAAAAAATTCGGTATCCGCGCTGTTATGGGTAAAGGCGGCATGGGCCCAAAAACATTAAAAGCATTGCAAGAACATGGTGGCGTTTACTTAAATGCTATCGGAGGCGCTGCTCAGTACTATGCTGATTGTATTAAATCCGTAGATGGCGTTGATTTAATGGAATTTGGCATTCCAGAAGCTATGTGGCACTTAAATGTTGATGGTTTCACAGCAGTTGTTACAATGGATTCACATGGAAACTCGTTACACGCTGACGTTGAAAAATCTTCACTTGAGAAGCTAGCACAACACGCTGAGCGTATATTCTAAAAAAAATTAGGCTGTCCGAAAAGAAATTCCTTTTTGGACAGCCTTAGCTTCTATATTCAATATTCCCCAAAAAGCTTATGTTCCGATTGCTTTGCTTTCGGCCCAAAAATAATTCGCTCCCCGATGGTCGCAATATCCCGTCGCAAAGGGAGTTGTCCGAAAAGTCTATTTTGTTTTGACACCGCATTGAAATCAATGTTGTCATCGCTTCCCTTTTACTGAAGGATAACGATGCTAAAGCCAATGTTCATCCCATTTTTAAAAGAGACCTTCTCTGTTTATCGCGTATTAACAAATTTTGTTTGCGACGAGTAACCGCAGGAGCAGGCTGTAATACCCCCACTTCAAAACAGCAGATAAAAACAAGATGTTTAAGTGGGGGATCAAACAACCTGTAAAAACTAAGAATGAGGCCAACACGATGTTGGTCACACAAGCGTTTTCGCAGGATGCGAAGATTCTAGCTTGTGTTCCTCTATCACCAATCAGTGGGGGGCAAAGCCCCCACTGATTGAAGGTTCACTTTATAGGAATCAACATTTTGCGATGCATCGTCGCTACTGCCCAAAATGCCGGCTATGTACGGCTTTTTGGGCAGCTTCTTTTTTGCTTTTAATTTGTCATATAATAGCGTGTCAATTTTAAATTTATATTTATCCATTCCAGATGTCCGTTTAAGCCCTCTATTCTCCGCTCCTCATCCGTTACCACTATCCCTTTCATATTCATTTATACTTCAGCATGATTATTTTTATTGCTTTTTTTTATAATTACTCATATACTTTAATTATAATAATTCTAATTTAGAAATTAGACTAATCTAAATGAAAAACATTATCAAATAGCTAATAGTTTGTTAAATGAAAGTGAATTTCATTATCAAGGAGTGTTCATATGGATATTACTAATCGAGAAAAATTATCAATAAATGAGAAAATAGCAGAGCATAAAGAATTGATTGCTGCACTTGTTGCAGGCTTCATTATCGTTCTTGCTTGGCGTATGGATAGCAGTGGTCAATCAACAGCTGCCATTATCGCTTACTTAACCGCCTTCGTAATTGGTGGCTATGCAAAGGCAAAGGAAGGTATAGAAGATACAATTGAAAATAAAGCATTGAATGTGGAAATTTTAATGATTTTAGCTGCTATCGGTTCAGCAATTATCGGTTATTGGACAGAAGGAGCGATATTAATTTTTATTTTCGCAGTAAGTGGAGCGTTAGAAACTTATGCGATGAATAAAAGCCATAAGGAAATTTCTGCACTCATGGCATTACAGCCTGAGGAAGCATGGCTAGTGAGAGGTGGGTTTGAACCAATTAGCGTTCCTGTTGCCTCACTAAAAGTCGGAGATCATATTTTAGTAAAGCCCGGGGAGCGCATACCTGCTGACGGTACTGTCTTTAAAGGGGTATCTACTGTTGACGAGGCTGCTATCACTGGGGAATCTATGCCGATAACAAAAAATATAGAGGATACAGTTTTTGCTGGTACAGTTAACTTAAATGGTGTGTTAACGATTAAAGTATCAACACTTAGTTCGGAATCTTTATTTCAAAAAATCATTACGCTTGTACAGTCTGCGCAAAGCGAGAAATCTCCCTCTCAACAATTTATCGAGCGCTTCGAGGGAGTATATGTAAAAGGTGTGTTGACAGTTGTCGCATTAATGATGTTCCTACCTCATTTTTTATTAGGCTGGGATTGGACGACAACATTTTATCGCGCGATGGTGCTGCTTGTAGTTGCTTCACCGTGTGCTTTAGTTGCTGCGATTATGCCTGCTACACTAGCAGCGATTTCAAATGGAGCAAGGCACGGTATTTTATTCAAAGGTGGTTTACACTTAGAGCATTTAAGTGTATTACGCGCTTTGGCAGTAGATAAAACAGGTACATTAACTCAAGGTACACCTGCTGTAACGGATTTCATCGTCCGTAATGAAGAACAACGCATGCATACATTAGCGATTTTAGCTGCCATCGAAAAACACTCAAATCATCCTCTCGCACATGCGATTACCGCATATGCTCATGAGCAACGCGTGGAAAAAATAGAAGCAGCTATTGAGGATGTGCCGGGCTTTGGAATCAAAGCAGTTATCCACAACAAGCAATATATTGTAGGAAAGCCTGATTTCGTTGGTTACGAGGCTTCACAAAACTTCGCAAATGGGGCTGCGGAAAAGCTTGCTTCACAAGGGAAAACGGTTATCTTTTTAAAAGATGAGGAAGGTATTGTAGCGCTCGTTGCGATGCAGGACATCGTACGAGAAGAAGCAAAACAAGCTGTTGCGCTACTGCAAGAGCTCAATATTAATGTTACAATGCTCACTGGGGATAATGAAAAAACGGCTAAAGCAATAGCCGCACAGTCTGGTGTCGATGCGTATGTTGCTGAATGTTTGCCAGAGGTGAAAGTACAGTATATTAAAGAATATCTTACAAAATATAAAACAGTCGCGATGGTTGGTGACGGTATCAACGATGCTCCAGCGCTTGCTACTGCTACAGTAGGTATTGCAATGGGAGGCGGTACAGACGTTGCCCTTGAAACAGCCGATGTTGTACTAATGAAAAATGATTTATCGAAAATTGCCTACGCTGTTAAGCTATCACGTAAAATGCAACGTATTGTAAAGCAAAACATTATCTTTTCATTAAGTGTTATCGTTTTATTAATTGCATCAAACTTTTTCCAAGTAATTGATTTACCTCTTGGCGTTCTTGGCCATGAAGGAAGCACCATTTTAGTTATTTTAAATGGCTTGCGCATGTTAAAAAATATATAGAAGAGGAGTTGTCTGCAAGCAGGCTAGCGCGCCGCTTACAGACAACTCCTTCTATGTTTATTGAAAGGTTAAAATTTATCAAACAAGAAATGTTCCCTTATTCTCCTTCGCTTTCTTGGCTAAAAAGAGGTTTTGCAAAGCTGCATTTAATAAGCCGCCTAAAATTAAAATCATCCCCGTTAAATAGAGCCATAGCATGAGCACAATCACCCCTGCGATACTACCATATGTAGCACCGAAGTTGCTAAAGCTACTAACATAAAATGAAAAGCCATATGTTAAAGCTAACCAGCCTAAAGTAGCAAAAGCTGCCCCTGGAATAATGCTAATTAATGAAAGACGCGGGTCAGTATTTGGCACAACCCAATACATTAATATTAATACCGCGAAAATAATGATGTTTGGCATAATCCAGCGAAGCAATGTCCAAGTGGATTCAAATGAGCTTTCTATCCCAATATAAGAAAATATAAAGCTACCAATCTGCTTACCGAAAACAGGAAAGACTAGTGCGATTAATATAATGCCTATAAAAGCTAATGTAAAAAGAAGCGCCCATAAGCGATTGACTACACCTGATTTTCCTTCTACATCATAAGCACGATTCAAGCCTTTAATTAATGCATCAATGCCGCGTGAGGCCGACCAAACTGTACCGATAATCCCGAGCGATAATAGCCCGCCATTCGTCGTCGTTAAAATCTCACCAACTATATTTTCTGTCAATACATATACTTCCTCGGGCATAATATCTGCCATAAACTCAAACACTTGATGACGCTGTAGGTTCAAATACGGTAGCAATGTAACTAAAAATATAAGTAAAGGAAAAAATGATAACAGGAAAAAGTAGGCAAGTTGTGCACCCATTCCTGATATATCAGCACGTTTCACACGTGCAAACATATCTTGAAAAAAACCTTTTGGTGTTGTGACATCAATATTAGCCTCTGTGGGCGCAATAAAGGATTTCCAGAAGGCAATAGTGCCTGATGCATTCTTTTTAAACTCTTTCATCAAGCTCTCCCTCCCTCTGCTCCTTACTATGCATTACTCTTTGAAAAAGCATCCTTCGTTTCAGTTACCAAGCTCTTTACTGTATTTGGTAATGTTTTCGCATCATCTACATGCTCCATAATAGAGGCGATATTGTTTGTTACATCCGCATATAGTGACTGAGCCTGCTCCATTTTCGTTTCAATTAACTCCTGCAATTCATCACGATTTTGCGAATAATAAGAAACCGTTTCCTTAACCTTTTTAGATGTTTCTATTGTATGCTGGCGCGTTTGTTTATCTAACATGCTAAGTGCTGCTCCCGCCAATGCACCGAAAATGATAGCTGGTACTAGTTTACTTTTCATTACTTTTCCTCCGCTCTTTCGTGTATTATTCCCAATTCTTTTCAAAGTAAAACGTTACTTACTGTTATTGTAACTAAATTTCTCTATTTTTGAAAGCATCCCTACATTCGCCGTTATTCATAAAAATATGTTATAATAGGTCGGATTAATCCATTTATTTTGAAAGGTAGGCTAACAATGGACTTAACAATCCCATCTAAAGAGAATGTTATTTATATGGTTGAACAAATTAAAGAAAAACTACGCATGGTAAATGTCGATGCAATGAAATCTGAACATTTCAATGAAAAGCACTATGAAGATTTATGCTATTTGTACGAAATGGTGATGAAGCGCGATACTTTCAGTCCTAGTGAAATGAATGCGATTGTCGCTGAGCTAGGCTCTTTGCGTAAATAAATAGGAGCGTCCCAAAAGCAGTGCGATTGCCTGCTTTTGGGACGCTTATATTTGTGTCTTATAGAAATAATGAGTAATTCAAAAGATAAATAGCTGTTTTTAAAAAGTTATAAATAGTAAATCAAGCGGCTTTCATGTTGCATTTAAAATGAATAAACAAATATCAGCTTTTCGAACTCACTTCACCTTCAATACTAAAAAGCGTTGCTCTGCAAGAATCACAAGGGACGGAGTTGTCCAAAAAGTTCATTTTGTTTTGCCACCGCATTGAAATCAATATTTTCATCGCTTCCCTTTTACTGAAGGATAACGCTACCAAAGCCAATGTTTATCTTATTTTTAAAAGGGGCGTTCTCTGTTTATAGAAATAAACATTTTGTGAAACATCATCGCTACTGTCCAAAATGCCGGCTATGCGCGGCTTTTTGGACAGCCCCTCCTTTTTTTACATCTAACTCTACTGAACTTCGTGTATTACTGCGCGGCTGCTTGAATCTCCTCAAACGCCCAATGCGCTGGTTGAACATCTGTAAATAATGGTGCATGTACATCTGTTTGTAGTTGTTGTTCAAACAATTGATTTAATACCTTCACCGCCTGTGCACGTGTTAAATCACCTTCAGGATTGAATGTTGTTGCACTCGTACCAGTCATAATATTAAGTGCATTTATCTTCGCAATCGCCGAAGCAGCCCAATGGTTTGGAGCCACATCTGCAAACGTCATTGCTGCACTTGATGTCACACAGTATGCCACTGTACTATCCTCTGCACAGTTCCGTTCAATCCAACGCACAGCTACTGCTGCCATTTGTGCTCTTGTAATAGAACCATTCGGATTGAATGTTGTTGCACTTGTCCCTTGGAACAAGCCCTGTGCCCTCACATACTCAATTGCATCCTTTGCACCGTGCTTTGTCGTATCTGTGAAGCTTGCTTGTACTTCTGAAATTTCATTATTTGTTAAGTAGCGCGCTAACATACTTGCCATTTGCGCTCGTGTGACAGGTGCATTCGGACGGAATGTTCCATCTGCATAGCCTCGAATATATGGTATCGATATTTTTTCTTCTACAATTTCCTCTGCTTTCGGCATATACAAAATTGAGAATGTTGAGAACTTCGTTACTTCAAATTGAATGCCGCGCACACCTTCTTTAAATGCTACGATTTGTCCGCGTACTACTTCCTTCGTACCATCACTATGCTCGATATACACCGCTAAATTATCTAGCTGCTCCTGTGTCACATCATTTGGTAATGGCAATGTTAATGTCACAGGACGGTTTTGCATATTTGTTTCGATTGTCATTGGTTGACCAAGCAATGTTACCGTTGCATTACCCGCTAATTGTTGCACCGCTTCCTCTTTTGCTGCTCGTTCTTCTAGCTGTTCCTGTCTTTCTCTTGATTTAACTGGCACAATGCGGAAATAAAGGTCTTCATTAAAATCTGCTAAAGAAGTTGCAGGAATAGCTAGCTTTACTGTTTCCATATCAATTTCTAATCCTGTTTGTCCCTGTGCAAGTAATTGCGCTGCTTCTTTTTCAATATCAATTGTTGTTTCACTCACTTGTTGCTGCTCATCTGGAATGACAATACGTGATTTCTTGTTTTCTCGATTCGCTAATTTTTCAATTGACTCACTAGCATTTGTCGCTGTAAATTTCACTGTATCTTTTACTACATCCCCACTGCTATCACGATTAATCACCGTTTGCACAAGTACCTCATCTGGGTTGCTCGCATCGACTACATTTACCGTAATTTGGTTTGATGTAGATGGCGCTGGTGTAGTACTTGGTGTAGATGGCGCTGTTACATTTGGTGATGCAACATTCCACTTTGCATAAAGTGTTATATTTGCTGTCACTTTGTCTGTTGCAAAATTCCAAGCCGTTTGGAATGTCGGCTCTTTGTACCAGCCCGCAAATGTATGATTAGCCTTTGTCGGAGCAGCTGGCGCTGTTATAACGTCATTTTGCGATACAGTTTTAGATATTACAGCACTACCACCATTTGTGTTAAAGGTAACTGTGTAAAGCTCTAGTAATGGTTTTAAATAAAGTGTCATCGCCTGTGGTACTGTTTTATCCCATACCTGACTAATTTGCCCGTCTACATACCACGCCAAAACAATGTTGTTAAATTGCATATCAAATAGTTCATTTCCTAAAGTAGGGATTGCGCCTTTAAATTCAATTTTCACAATTTTATTATCATAAAAGCTTCTATCATTGATTTTTTTAACGGTCGAAGGAATGCTAATATTAGAGATTTCGTTACCTAAAAACGCATCAGTTCCAATTATTTGTAGTCCCTCGTTCAGCATTACTGTTTGCAGCTTACTGTTATTAAAAGCATAACTTTCTATAACTGTTACAGTAGAAGGAATTGTAATGCCTGAAAGACTCGTTTCAGCAAAAGCATATTTCCCAATTTTTTGTAAGTTCTCTGGTAATGTCACTTGTTGTAATTCATGCTTGTTTTTAAAAGCATTAGCTGCAATCGCTGTAACGTTTTTTCCATAAATCATATGAGGGATTACTAGCTCAGCAGGAACTTTACCTTTAAATCCTGTAATAGCTATCGTTCCATCGCCATTATCAGATGTAGTAAATAGACTGTTATCTACCCATTTCGCATATAATGTCACATCTTCTGTTACTGTATCGGTCATAATATCCCAAGGAATTTGTAAATTCTTATCCTTGTACCAACCAGCAAATGTATAGTCTATTTTTGTCGATATTTCTAAGCTTGGCAATTTTTCTCCCTCAGCAATTATTTTAGCTGCAATCGGACTTCCTCCATTTGTTTCAAATAGTACTGTATAAGTAGTTGGTGCAACAGAATACATCGACATCGCCTGTGGAACACTTTCATCCCATCGCTCTGTTAAAGCATAATCTGTAAACCAGCCTTTAAATTTAGGATTGCTTAAATTTTGTTGCCCAAATGCCATAATACCTATTGTATCGACTGCTCCTTGAAACACGACCTTTTCCAATTTATTCTCTAAAAAGGCCCCTTGCCCAATAGACGTTACGTTTTTCGAAATAAGTACATTTGTCAAATTACTGCCGTCAAATGCAAATTCTCCAATTTGTGTCACACTTTCTGGCAGGGTAATCTCTGTTAGCTTATTATTAAAAAATGTATAATCCTCGATTTTTGTTATGCCATCAGGTAAATGAACACTTGTCAATTGATTGTCACTAAATGCCCACTCCCCCATAAAAGTGACACTATTTGGTATCGTTAAATTTGTTAATTTATTTCGTTGAAATGCCTCTTTTCCTATCTGCGTTACAGTGGATGGTATCTGGACGCTTGTCAAATCATTTCTTTTAAACGCTAAGCCTTTGATTTCTGTTATTCCTTCTGGCATTGTGACACTATTTAATTTATTATTTTCAAATGCGGAATCCTCAATAACCGTCACTTTTTCAGGTATGACAATATTCGTTAGTTTATTATCCATAAACGCACCGATTCCGATAGATTCCACGCTGTTCGGTAAAGCGATATCGGTCAATTGATTATCCCCAAACGCCAAAGCCTCAATATTCGTAATACTTTCTGGTAACGTGACATTCACTATTTTATTTTCATAAAAAGCAAATTCATCAATATATGTGACGCTATTTGGAATTGTTATTTCTGTTAATTTATTTCTTGAAAAAGAACTATAATTAATTATTGTCATATTTTCAGATAATCTTAAGTTTGTTAATTTATTATTCTCAAAAGCAAACATACCTATATCTCTCACATTATCTGGGATAATAAGTGATGTTAATTGATTATCCTGAAAGGCAAAGCCTCCGATAGCTTGCACGCTATCGGAAATCGTTAAGCTTGTCAATGCATTGCCAGCAAACGCTGCATAGCCGATATATGTGACACTATCTGGAATCACTATATTCGTTAGCTGATTTCCATTGAAAACATAGTCAGCAATTGACTCAAGAGCGCTTGGCCATGTGACATTTTGCAGATTATTATCTGAAAATGCAAATTGCCCTATATAGCTTACATTATCGGGAATCACTATATTCGTTAGTTGATTTCCCCAAAAAGCTTTCTCGCTAATCCATTCAAGCGTACTTGGCAATACAACACTCTGCAAATTTCCGTTCCTAAATGCTTCGTTGCCTATTCTTGTAACATTGATTCCATCAATTTCCTCAGGAATTATTAAATCTGTCGGTAGGTCCCCCTGATAACCTGTTATTGTCCATGCATCGTCGCTATTTTTGACTGTCGTAAAAGGATTCGTCCATTTTGCATATAACGTCATGTCCCCTGTTATCATATCTATAAAATCTAATTTGTCTGTTAATTCTGGATTTTTATACCACCCATCAAATGCTAAGCCCGGTTTCTCTGGTCTTTGCCAAATATTTAAAAAATCATTTTCCAAAAAAGTTACGGATGGAAATGAATTACCGCCATTCGATTCAAAATGAACGGTAAAGGTTGCAGGTGTTGTGGAATAAATCGTAAAGTCTCCAGGCGGCACATCTCCATTCCATGGATTTGTTAGTTCAAGGTTGGTAAACCATCCCTCAAAGCCCCCGTCTATTACTTGACTACTAAATGCGTCAGTGCCAATTGTTGCTGTCACCCAATCAAATCTAACCATTCTCAAATTATTACCTGCAAATGCTTCCTCCCCAATATACTCCACTGTATAAGGAATATGTACGAATGTTAATTGTTTATCGGCGAAAGCGTGAGCAGCGATTCCTGTAACTGCTACCCCCTCCAAAGCATCAGGTATTAAAAGATTGGCTGGTGGAGTACCATTATACCCTGTAATCATTCCTTCATTTCTATCAAATACAAATAAGCTGTTATTGGCTTTTGCTGGTGCTGCAGGCAATTGAGTTAATATAAGCATCACCATTAATACAATCAAGCCCATCTTTTTCATTTAGCTAACCTCCATTACATATGTTGTTATATTTAGTATAAAAGAAGTATGAATACTCTTGGCGTTAAGATTTCTTAATGTTCATGCAAGAAAAAAGTCCACCAACCTTTATTCCCAGTTGGTGAACTTTTATTTATCTATTACTATTGTGCTGCTGCTTGAATATCGTCAAACGCCCAATGTACTGGTGTCACATCTATGAATAATGGCGATTGAGTGCTTGTTTGTACTTCACGTTCAAACAATTGATTCAATACTTTAACTGCTTGTGCTCTTGTTAAGGCACCTTCAGGGTTAAAGGTTGTATCGCTTGTACCTGTCATAATGCCTAATGCATTCACTTTAGCAATCTGTTCAGTTGCCCAGTGATTTGCTTTAACATCTGTGAATGACAAAGTTGTATTAGACGCTAATTCTTCACCTTGCTGTTCCATCCAGCGTACTACTACTGCTGCCATTTGCGCGCGTGTAATTGTTCCATTTGGATTGAATATTGTAGCTGTTGTACCTTGGAACAAGCCTTGTGCTTTTACATATTCAATCGCATCCTTTGCCCCATGCTTTGTTGTGTCGGTGAAGCTTGCTTGTACTTCTGGAATTTCATTATTTGTTAAGTAGCGCGCTAGCATACTTGCCATTTGCGCTCTTGTTACAGATGCATTCGGACGGAATGTTCCATCTGCATAGCCTCGAATATATGGTTTTGAAACAAATTGCTCCTCATTTGGCTGTTCGTCTATTTGTTCTTGTGGCATATATAAAATCGAGAATGTTGAAAACTTCGTTACTTCAAATTGAATGCCACGCACACCTTCTTTAAATGCTACGATATGTCCGCGTACTACTTCCTTCGTACCATCACTATGCTCGATATACACCGCTAAATTATCTAGCTGCTCCTGTGTCACATCATTTGGTAATGGCAATGTTAATGTCACAGGACGGTTTTGCATATTTGTTTCAATCGTCATTGGTTGACCAAGCAATGTCACTATTGTGTTACCTGCAAGTTGTTGTACTGCTTGCCCTGTTTTTGCACGTTCTTCTAGCTGTTGTTTAGTCTCAATTGATTTTACAGGAATAATGCGGAAATAAAGGTCTCTATCAAAATCCAATAAAGATGTAGCAGGAATGTCTAATTTCACTACTTCCATATCAATGCCTAAGCTCGTTTGTCCTTCCGCTAATAGTTGTGCTGCCTCTTGTGCAATATCAATTGTTGTTTCGCTTACTTGCAATTGTTCATCTGGAATCACGATACGTGATTTCTTGTTTTCTTGATTCGCTAATTTTTCAATTGACTCACTAGCATTTGTCGCTGTAAATTTCACTGTATCTTTTACTACATCCCCACTGCTATCACGATTAATCACCGTTTGCACAAGTACCTCATCTGGGTTGCTCGCATCGACTACATTTACCGTAATTTGGTTTGATGTAGATGGCGCTGGTGCTGTGCTTGGTGTAGATGGCGCTGTTACATTTGGTGATGCAACATTCCACTTTGCATAAAGCGTTATATTTGCTGTCACTTTGTCTGTTGCAAAATTCCAAGCCGTTTGGAATGTCGGCTCTTTGTACCAGCCCGCAAATGTATAACCTGCTCTCGTTGGAGCTGTAGGTGCTGCGATACCTTCACCTTGTGTTACAGTTTTTGGCTCTACATTAGTACCACCATTTGAATTGAATGTAATGATATACTTTGGGAAACCTACAGAATAAATTGTCATTGCCTGTGATACAGTCCCATCCCATAATGCAGATGGTTGCATAGTGCGATTTGTATACCAGCCTGTAAACTCCGGTGTTACCATTTGTCCGCCAAAGGCTGTACCATTTATCGTAGTTACAGCTCCCTTAAACTCGACCTGTCCTAAACTATTGCCTTTAAATACTGTATCAGCAATTTTTTGCATTGTAGATGGTATCGTAATACTTGTTAAATGATTCCCTGAAAAAGCGGATACTTTTATTTCTCGTACCCCTTCTGGGATAACAACACTCGTCAAGCCTTTTTGCATAAAAGCAGTTATACCAATAATGGTCACAGGCTTGCCATTGATTTGTGGAGGAATCACTAAGTTTGCTGGCACTTGCCCCGTATAACCTGTAATCGTTACTGTGCCATCACCATTGTCTGAGGTAATGAATGGACTCGGTGCTGTTAATTGTTTAGAGTAAATTGTCATTGGACTTGCTACCGTTCCGTCCCATGGCACTTGTAGTGAATCGTCTTTGTACCAGCCTGTAAATGGTTGATTTAATATTTGTTGATTAAAAGCCGTTTCTCCAATTGTAGTGACAGCACCTTTAAATTCCACTTGCTCTAAATTATTCTGACCAAAGGCCGTTCCCTGAATTTCGATTACTGTAGATGGGATTACTAAAGTTATTAATTTATTAGTATGAAAAGCATTCGTTTCGATCTTTTCTACCCCTTCAGCAATATCCACATATGTTAACTCATTTACAGCGAAGGCGGCTCCTTTAATAATCTTTACAGAGCTAGGAATCGAAATATTTGTTAGATTGTTCATTAAAAACGAGTTATTTCCAAGTTCTTGCACACCATTCATTATTTCTACATTCAGTAACTGGTTTTTTTCAAATGCGGAAGTACCGATTTTTTTAATTGTTGATGGTATAATTAAAGTCGTTAAATTATTCCCTCTAAAGGCAGCTGTCCCGATTTCCTGAACTCCTTCTGGAATGATGACACTTGTCAATCCTTTATTAGAAAAAACATTCATAAATGTGTTATTTCCCCCGATGGCTATCACATCTTGACCATTAATTTGCGCAGGAATAACTAAATCCGTAGGTATTTGACCTATGTAGCCTGTAATTGTTACTGTGCCATCACCATTGTCGGAAGTAGTGAATGGACTAGGCGATGTCCAGCCTGCATATAGCGTAATATTTTCTGTTACTCGGTCAAGCGCAAAATTCCAAGGAATTTGTAATTGCTCATCCTTATACCAACCTTCAAATAAATAACTATCTTTTGTCGGATTAGCTGGTTTAGCTACAAGCTCTCCACTCATTACTGTTTCATTTGCGATTACACTTCCACCATTTGTTTCAAATGTTATTTCATATGTCGGTTGTGCTGTCGTATAAAGTTTTAGTGCTGTTGTGACACTTAGTTGATCCCAAGGAATTGACGGGTTTCCATTCACATACCAAATAGGTTGGTCAACACCCCCTTGGAATTTAAAGGCATCTACTCCAACTGTAATTGAAGTCATTGGTTCTTTAAATTCAATTTTATTTAAATTGTTAGAATGAAAAGCACCTACATTTATTACTTTCAAGCTAGATGGAAATATAATACTTTCAATTTCATTCATTCCAAAAGCAAAGTCTCCTATATTTTCAATAAGACTTCCTTCTTCAAATTCAACGGCTGTTAGTTTATTTGCTATAAAAGCACCAGTTCCTATATCGGTAACACTCGCAGGAATAATTATATTCGTTATTTTATTGAAATCATTACCAATGGCACTTGCAAACGCCTCATTCCCTATTCTCTTTAAATTAGACCCTAGTTCGAAATGGACTGATTCTATATTATTCATTTGAAAGGCACTATTTCCTATCGTTTCAACAGAAGAAGGAATGGTAACACTTTTTATACCTCTCGATATAAATGCTCCAATCCCTATAGCGGTTACTCTTTTTTCGATATTGTCGGCAAAAAGCATCTCAGGAATAACCAAATCCTCTGATGGAAGTTGCCCAGCATAACCGATAATAGTTAATGTGTCATCTGGATTTGTCATTGTTAAAAATCCTCCATCGGCCTTCGAAGACACTAACCCCAACTGCGACCAAATAAGTATTGTAATTATAAAAATGCTGCTCCATTTTTTTATCATCCGTGATTCTCCTTTTTTTGTATATCTCGTTCTATCTAGTATAAAAGAATCATGTATTTTTGTAGCGTTAAGATTTCTTAACATTCATCTTAGATTTTTAGAAGAAATCTTGTTTTAATAGGTCGAGCTATCTAGTATAATCCAACTAAAACAGTGTTCAATCAGTGAGAAAATTCAATGCTGAAAGGATTTTCAAGATGAAAAAAATATTGTTGTTATTTGCTATTGTTATTGCTTTACTAGGAATAGCTAGTGTTGTCTATTTATTTACCCAACCAAATACGGACGGACCTCAAGCGACTAAAGGTGTGATGGACTTGCGACATTATACATTTCGCGATAATGCACCTATAAAGCTAGATGGAGAATGGGAGTTTATTCCTAATCAATTGATCGATAGCTCATTGTTTGATACGTATGAAAGCTATGTAGTTGATGTCCCTTCTATTTGGACTAACTATACTGTTGATGGGCAGGAATTACCGTCTTTTGCAAGCGGGACTTTTCGACTTAAAATTTTAATTAGTGATTATGAGGAAATTTTAGGAGTTAAAACGAGCACCATCCGCATGTCGAACACACTCTATATAAATGGGAAACGCATTGGGCAAAGCGGAGAGCCTGCGGAAGATAGCGGCTATATACCACATAACACACCTTATACAGCCTATTTTTCACCTAATCAACAGGAGCTCGAATTGCTTTTACATGTAGCCAATTTTGATTATGTACCAGGTGGAGGGATTGTCAGTTCGCTGTTTTTAGGAGGCCAGATGAGCATTATGAAGCTGCGTGAAGCGGCGCTTTTCTATGACCTTGTCACAATGGCAGCATTTTTAACAATGTTTATTTATTTTTTAGGCTCCTACCTTTATTCTAGGCTAGGCATTGAGCAGCTTTATTTTGCCCTCTTTTGCTTTGCTGGTGCACTTTACACCCTTACACATGGTGAAAAGCTTTTATTAACTCTAATCGATATGGGCTATGCTCCATTTCAAAACTTACAAATGATTTCAAGCGTATTTGTAGGGTTCTTTATCTTATTATATTTTTATCGTGCCCTACCTAAATATATGAATCGTCAAATAGTAAGAATCCTAAGTATAATAGGTGTTGCACTTATGCTTATCGCAATGCTACCTGCATCAATCAATTCTTATTTACAAAGCATCAACTCATTATATATATTTGCGAATATCGTTTATATTTTCTATGCGCAAATTATGGCGATTTATAAGCATGCTACGGGGGTTATGTATTTGACGCTAAGCTCAGTAGCGATTTTCCTTTATTTTATCGTAGCGACTTTTAACACACATATCAGCTTAGAATTAAATGCTTTACCACCATTGCTACCGTTTATTTGTTTGACGATGCTCTCTTTATATATTTCCCATCGCTTTGCTGATTCTTACTTAGAAAAAGGTAAGCTGACTGAAGCACTTATACGTGTAGATAAATTAAAGGATGAATTTCTTGCTAAAACCTCTCACGAATTCCGAACACCTTTACATGGGATAATGGCGATTTCACAGTCTATGTTGACGAGTACGAAGAAAGCCTCCTTAACAGTTGAACAAAAGGAGCAAGTGTCACTTATGTTTAATATTTCAGAGCGTCTATCACATTTAGTCAACGATATATTAGACTTCTCTAAACTAAAGGAGAATGAGCTGACATTGCGGATAACGACTGTCGATTTATTTGCTGTTACTCATATGATAGTCGGTGTGTTGTCCTACACACTCAGTAAGGATGTAAAAATTATCAATCGTATTAAGCGTGGACATTTTGTACAAGCAGATGAGGACCGACTTAGACAAATTTTATATAACTTACTTCACAATGCAGTGAAATATACAAATAAAGGGCAAATCGAAATTAGCTGTTACGAGGAGCAATCATTCGTTACGATTCAAGTGAAGGATACAGGATGCGGCATCGCTCCAGAAGATTTAAAGGTAATCTTTAAGTCCTTTCAGCAATTAGAGCATTCTGTTGCTGGTACAGGATTAGGCTTGCATGTAACTAAAGAGCTTGTTGAGCGACAGGGTGGGAAAATTGATGTTGAATCTACTGTTGGAAAAGGCACTAGTTTTTTTGTGACTTTACCAAAGGGACAATCGTCAAGTGAAGAGCTTCCAATGCGCTCTCCACAAATATACGAACAGCCTTTTTTATCATTTCCGCAAATTGTTGAAAAAACAGGTATGAAAAGAATTCTCATTGTGGATGACGATGCTGTCAATCTGAAGGTGCTTCTTGATATTCTTACACAGGAAAACTACTCCATTATAGCGATTGATGATGGACAGCAAGTTTTTAATTATTTAACACAATATCCTGATATTGATTTATTAATTTTAGATATTATGATGCCCAATATTTCTGGCTACGAAATTTGCCAACATATTAGAAAAAACTACACATCAACAGAGCTACCTATTTTAATGCTGACTGCCGCTCTTCGTCCAGAGGATATGGTAGCAGCCTTCCAATCGGGCGCAAATGATTTTTTGCACAAGCCACTCGACATCATCGAGCTAAAGACACGTGTGCGCAATTTAATTTTATTAAAGGATTCTGCTGAAGCAGCAATTACAATGGAATCCGCATTTTTACAAGCACAAATTAAACCACATTTCGTTTACAATGTATTAAATTCAATTTTATCACTTAGCTATTTAGATTTAGAGCAGGCACGTGCTATGATTACAAATTTTGCTATATTTTTACGTAGCAGCTTCTCATTTGAAAATACGAATAGTCTCGTGCCGCTAAAAAAAGAGCTAGACCTTATTCAAGCTTATGTCAATATTCATCAAACGAGATTTCCTGCACAGCTCCAGCTTGATATACAAGTAGATGAAGAGATAACAAGTAGCTTAATCCCACCATTGCTACTACAGCCTTTAGTAGAGAACGCATTAATCCATGGCTTGAAGAAAAAAAAGGAAGACGGTAAGCTATCAATTCATATCGAAAAGCAACAGCAGCAAATTATATTTACAATAAGTGATAACGGTATTGGGATTGAGCAAGAGCAACTAGAGCATATTTTTACAGAGGATGCGATGCGTAGTCAAAGTGTTGCTTTACGCAATATTGCAAAGCGTTTAAAAAAATACGAGCACGCCTCTATTACCATTAACAGTACAGTGAATCAGGGCACTACTGTTATCATTAGATTCCCTATTTTATATAGCTTAAAGGAGTGATTCCTATTGTTAAAGGCTTTAATTGTTGATGATGAAATATTAGCTATAAATTTATTGGAGGCACTTTTGCATGAAGGTCAGCTTGTACAGATTGTCGGGAAATTTTTGAATCCAATAGAAGCGTTGGAGCAAATCCCTATTTTGCAGCCCGATATTTTATTTTTAGATATTGATATGGCAGATATGAATGGGATTGAGCTTGCCAGTACATTTGAATATGCAACACAGCGAATTGATATTGTTTTCGTAACAGCCTATGAGCATTATGCCCTCGAGGCCTTCAATGTTCAAGCAGCAGATTATATTTTAAAGCCGCTTGATAAAAGTAGATTGTTAAAAGCCATTGATAGAATCCAACAGCGTCGAAAAACAAGCAATATAGAGCATTCTACAGAGCCTACAATTATTGGTGCTCTTCATTTCCATATACACTCGGGAAAAGTATCGATTAACAATACGATGCTATCGCTAGCAACAAAGGAATTTCAAATCTTATTCTTTTTAGCCCAGCACGCTGGGCTAACTTTCCCAGCATCCGAGCTCTATCAACTTATTTGGGATGAGGATAGCATCGGTCAAACACAGGCTTTACGAGTGCACATTAGCAATTTAAGAAGGAAGCTAGAAGCGATTCCAGGCCACCATACACAAATTGTAATGGAGCGAGGACAAGGTTACCGTCTTACTTTCCAGTAGAGACGCTATATCGCTTATTATCATGGTAAATTAATTCCTAGCCCTCTTGTAAAAAAAGCCTAAACAATTAAGTGTCCGATGCTGCACCATCTTCCAAAATTATTTAGGCTTTTTTATTTTTAGCATAATATTGATTATTTTTGCATTAAGGCTACAGCGATTCCTGCGCCAACTTTTGCGTTATGCTTCACTAATGCGATATTTGCATCTAATGATTTTCCTTCTGTTAGCTCTTTTACTTTACCTAGTAAAAATGGCGTAACATCCTTACCAGCGATGCCCTTTTCTGTTGCTTCTTTTAATGCACCTGTTATAATGCCGTTAATAAAGCTGGCTTCCATTGAATGTTCGACAGGAATCGGGTTTGCAACGATTGCACCACCGCGTAAACCTAAATCCCATTTCGCGCGCATCATTGCCGCTACTTCCTCAGCAGAATCAGCACGGAAATTTACTGCAAATTCGCTTTCTCTCGTAAAGAATGCTGGTAATACATCTGTTTCGTAGCCGATAACAGGTACACCTTTTGTTTCTAAATATTCTAATGTTAAACCGATATCTAAAATAGATTTTGCGCCTGCACACACAACTGCTACCTTTGTCATTGCAAGCTCCTCTAGGTCCGCTGAAATATCCATTGTCGTTTCAGCACCGCGGTGTACACCACCGATACCTCCTGTTACGAATAACTCAATGCCAGCAAGCTCTGCACAAATCATTGTAGCTGCAACCGTCGTTGCACCTAGTTTTTTCGTTGCGATTAAATAGCCTAAATCACGGCGTGACGCTTTCGCTACACCTTGCGCATTACCGAACATCTCAAGCTCTTCATCGGATAAACCAATTTTAATTTGCCCGTCAATTAAAGCGATTGTTGCAGGTACTGCTCCATTATCACGAATAATTTGCTCCACTTCACGCGCAGTTTGCACGTTTTGAGGATAAGGCATGCCATGAGAAATAATTGTTGATTCTAATGCAACAATCGGTAATCCTTTTTCCTTTGCTTCTAACACTTCTTGTGAATAAGATAAGTATTGTTTCATTTTAAATTCCTCCAATTTTTATATTCATTTTGTTTTACTAGGCGTACTGTTGTATTGGCTTGTAATGTTTTTGCTGCATGATACAGTGCAAATTGCGCCGCTTCGTGTAAAGTATCACCTTGCATCACACCGTGTAAACAAGCACTTACAAAGGCATCACCTGCACCTGTTACATCCTTAATATCATTAATTTTATATGCACTATAATGCTGGATCTTATCCCCTTCTCCAACTAGCACACCTTTTCCACCTAAAGTGAGCACAACATGCTCTGCACCTTTTTCCAGCAATGCCCTTACAGCCTCTTCGTAACTTGCCTCATCCTTTAAAGTCATGTGTAAGTATGTTTCTGCCTCATCTCTATTGCAAATAAAATAAGTCACACCTTGTAAATCATCTGGCATGCGATTCATTTTAGGTGATGAAACAGGAACGATTGCTAGTGGAATATTACGCTCCTTGGCAAGTTGCTGAACATACATTACCGTTTCCTTTGGACAGTTTAAATCAATAATTATAGCTGAAGCATTTATTAATGTTGCCATATGCTTGTCAAGTAGGCTAGGTGTCAGCGCTTCGTAAATAGCCATGTTTGCTAAGGCAATAACTAAATCACCGTCTTTATCTAATACCGCTGTATAAGAGCCGGTTTGCTCCTTTTCTAACTTTTCAATGATATCGAGCTCAATAAAAGCACGACTAGCTTGTTCAATCATTTGCGCATCGGCATCATGCCCAAGTGTCGTTAACAATTTCACTTGATTGCCTAAGCGCCCAAGATTTTCTGCAATATTACGTGCTACGCCACCAACGCTTTCGTTTGCTGTTACGGGGTTGGACGTCTCTAGCTGTACTTTATTTGTAATATGCAATTTGCGGTCGACATTTGCTCCACCAATAGCAACAATGGATTGCTTGACCGGCAAAACATATGCCCGACCAATAATTTCGCCTTTTTTTATCAATCCTGAAATAATATTTGCGAGAGCTGGACGTGACATATTTAACACTTCTGCCATTTCCTGCTGCGATAAATAAGGGTTTTCTTGGACTAACTGTAATACAAGTTTCTCCTTGTCATTCATTGCAACTTTCCTCCTCTCAAACTTTTGTTTAAATTATAAACTTTTGTTTATTGAATGTCAAAAAAAAAGAGCTATAAAAGACGAAATTAATTTTTTCAGTCTTACACATAGCTCTTTTTCTTCAATTATTCATGAATCTCACTGCCGTCCTCTAATATTAATGGCTGGATTAATACTTCAACACGGCGATTTTGGGCACGCCCATCTACTGTATCGTTGTTAGCAATCGGCTTGAATTCACCAAAGCCTCTAATACTAAACTGCTCTGAGTCTAGCTCGGGATTGCTGTCAATTACATTTTTCAGGAAATTAACTGCGCGCATGACAGATAGCTCCCAATTGGACTTAAACTCTGCACTGTAATGAGGAACATTGTCTGTATGCCCTGTGACAATAATACTTCGCGGTGTGTCCAACTGTAAAATTTTTGATAGCTCCTGTGCAATTGCTGCATATTCTGGCTTGACATCTGCTTTACCCGGGTCGAAAAGCACGCTATCGCGAATTCGAATGAGCACACCGCCCTCTTCTGTCCTGCTCGTTTCAAACTGCTCTTCTAGTTCATTAATAGCAATGAATTCATCAATTCGCCCTTGAATTTGCTGCAGCTCTTCTTGGTCTCTTAAATACTTTACTGTTTGTTCTGTGATTTCACCACTTATTGCATCTGGATGATCTGGAATAGACGGATTATCCAATACTCCGGCCCCACCATCAAATATTTGACCGAATACTTGCGACATTCTTTCTAGCTTCTCCTGGTCTACTGAACTAGAAGCAAAAAGAACAATAAATAGAGCTAATAACAGTGTTAATATATCAGCGTATGGAACTAACCATGACTCATCAATATGTTCCTCATGCTTTTTATGTTTTTTATGCCTCTTTGCCAAGGCCACCCGCCCCGCTTTCCATGATTTGCTTACGTTCTTCTAAAGGTAAGTAAGAAGCCAGCTTTTGTTCAATTACACGTGGTGCCTCTCCTTCAAGAACAGATAAAATCCCTTCAATCATCATGCGCTTTTGCTTCGCTTCTACAGAGGATTTTCGCTTCAATTTGTTAGCAAATGGATGCCATAATACATAACCTGTGAAAATCCCTAATAATGTCGCAACGAAGGCGGCTGAAATAGCATATCCTAATCCATCTATATCACTTAAATCTCGCAAGGCAGCAATTAAACCTACTACAGCCCCTAATACCCCTAATGTTGGTGCATATGTACCCGCTTGTGAAAAAATCGCGGCTCCACTAGCATGGCGATCCTCCATCGCCTCTACTTCCTCTGATAGTACATCGCGAATATAATCTGCATTTTGTCCATCGATAGCAAGCGTTAAGCCATTTTTTAGAAATGGGTCTTCAATCTCCGCTGCTTTGCTTTCAAGGGCAAGCAACCCTTCTCGACGAGCTAAATCAGCCCATTGAGAAAACATTTTAATGATTTCTATATCACCTGTTAACTTTGTTTCTGTAAATAGCACTTTAAATAGTTTTGGTACTCGCTTTAATTCCTTCATAGGAAAGGCAATTACTACTGCGGATATTGTACCAAAAATAATGATTAAAATGGCAGCTGGATTTGCTAGTGCACCTAAGCTTACCCCTTTTAATATCATACCCGTCAGTAGTGAAACAAATGCCAAAATTATACCTATTAACGAGGAAAGATCCATTATGTATAACCTCCAATAACCCATACTTTTTATTTAATAATTGTATTCTATCATTTAGTATAATCTTATTTGCATTTTTTTTCGATGCATTAATGCATTTTTCTGCAAATTTCGGTATATTTGATTAGATGGTATCAATACATTTGATTTTTATCATATAAATATTGGAGGACATGAGAAAATGAGCACAGTCTTTGAAGAAAATTTATTAAAATATGCTGAACTCGCTGTAAAAATAGGAGTAAATATCCAAAAGGATCAATATCTCTTTATTCAAGCTTCTACAGAGGTAGCGCCATTTGTTCGTTTAATTACAAAAGTAGCTTACGAAAATGGTGCACGTCAAGTATTTGTTGATTTTACAGATGATGAAATCGCACGTTTGCGCTATGAGCTGGCGCCAGAGGATTCCTTTGATTTCTTCCCAGAATGGAAAAAACTTGAACGCGAATCGTTAGCTGAACAAGGGGCCGCATTTATGTCCATTGTTTCGCAAAGCCCAGATTTATTAAAAGGTATTGACACGAAGCGTATTGCGGCAAATCAAAAAGCAGCAGGCATGGCTTTAAATAAATATCGCCAATATGTGCAATCAGACAAAATTAGTTGGACGGTAATTGCCGCAGCTTCTAAAGAGTGGGCTGCTAAAGTATTCCCAGAGCTCTCAGCAGATAAGCAAGTGGACGAGCTATGGGAGGCAATTTTCAAAGCGACTCGTGCTGACTTAGAAAATCCAGTTGAAGCATGGAAAAATCATGATAATACACTACATGCAAAAGTGGATTATTTAAACGCTAAAAAATATGAAAAACTACACTATACAGCTCCCGGCACAGATTTAACAATTGACTTGCCGAACGGACATTTATGGTGTGGTGCAGGTAGCGTTAACGAGCGTGGTCACGAATTTATGGCAAATATGCCAACGGAAGAAGTATTTACTGTACCGCATAAAACAGGTGTAAATGGTTATGTTTCTAGCACAAAGCCATTAAGCTATGGCGGTAATATTATCGACAACTTTAAATTAACTTTCGAAAATGGTCGAATCGTTGGCGTTGAGGCAGAGCAAGGTGAAGAAATATTAAAGCAATTAGTAGAAACAGATGAGGGCTCGCACTATTTAGGGGAGGTGGCACTTGTTCCACATCAATCCCCAATTTCAGCATCAGGTCTATTATTCTTTAATACTTTATTTGATGAAAATGCCTCAAACCATTTCGCTATCGGCAGCGCCTACGCATTCTGCCTAGAAGGTGGCAAAACAATGTCACATGAGGATTTATTAGCAAATGGCTTAAACCAGAGCATTACACATGTTGACTTTATGGTTGGCTCAGGTGAAATGAATATCGATGGTATTAATGCTGACGGTGAAAAAGAGCCAATATTCCGCAATGGAAATTGGGCGTTTTAGTCGAAATTGCCTTCAAAATGTTGACATAAGTTCAGCTATTAAATTCGAATAATATGAATTAGCTCTACTTTGATAGCATGCTTTCATGTATAATATTAAATAATGATTGTATGAAGGGAGATATAAAGTAATGTTTATTTTTAATCATCATCATCCACTTGCATCCACGTACTTAACAACAGTACTTGGCTTTACAGTAGTTCTTTTAATTTCTGTATGGTTCTTTATTCATTACTTACGTGTAGGCTTAAATTCAGCTGATTCTACTCGTATTGATAGTAAAAAATAATAAAATGAACTACGAGGCTGTCTTTTGAGACAGCCTCGTTTTATAAGTGCACTAAAAAAATTGATTTTCACCTACATACTTTAACCTCCGAAAAAAGGCTGCTAAACCTAATATGACTCCTATTTTCAAAGAAGCTCTCCAACCAAAGCTTTTTTGATGAAACATCATCAAAGGCAGGCGATGCACACCTCCTTCCCCCTTTATAAAGATATACAGCCGATAGGTATACCTCAATGAAATTTAACATTTAATATTTCCTATATACAATTAGAGTTGCCCGAAAAGTCCATTTTGTTTTGTTACCGCATTGAAATCAATGTTTTCATCGCTCCCCTTTTACTGAAGGATAACGCTGTTAAAGTCAATGTTCATCCCATTTTTAAAAGAGGCGTTCTCTGTTTATAGGAATCAACATTTTGTGAAACATCATCGCTACTGACCAAAACGCCCGCTATGCACGGCTTTTTGGTCAGCCCCTATTTAACTTTTTCAACGTGTATTCCACATCTTTCGAAAGGAGAAAATTTCTGTACCTATTGCTTCATCTTCAGCATACAAAACAATTGCTCCTGCGGTATTGTTATTTCTTTCATTGCAAAGAGAATGTTCAAAATGGCTTTTTTAACATGCTCTTCTTTTTGTGTGGATGTCGTCATTTTTGAAGGAAAAGACTGCAATTTTACTATTTGGCATTCTTCCTATTTTGCTTTACAATTTAGTAGTAAAGGAAAGGGGCAACTATATGACTTCATTACAAGATATTTTAAATTTTAATGAATTTTTCGTAGCACATAAACAATATGAGCCTTATATTACGACTAAATATCCTGATAAAAAAATCGTTATCCTTTCTTGCATGGATACACGACTCGTTGAATTGTTGCCAAAGGCGATGAATTTGCGCAATGGCGATGTGAAAATTGTAAAAAGCGCTGGGGCAATCGTCAATCATCCATTTGGCGGTATTATGCGTAGCTTATTAGTAGCTGTTTATGCCCTACAGGCAGATGAAATTTATATTATTGGTCACTATGATTGTGGCATGAGTGCTGTTGACCCAGATCAAGTGCTTGCTAGCATGAAAGAACGTGGTATTAGCCAAGAAACGATTGATATTATTAGCTATTCTGGCGTTGATTTGCGTGAATGGCTACGTGGATTTGGAGATGTAACAACAAGCGTTTTAAAAAGTGTCGACATCGTCCGTTCACATCCTTTAATGCCTAAAGGTATACCTGTTCATGGACTTGTCATCGACCCAAGTACAGGTCGCCTAGACTTAGTACAGGATGGGCACGAATTTCTTTAATAAGAAAGAAAGTGTAATCTACTTTTGAGAAATGTTTAAAGGCTATGTTTTCAGACTTTCAAAGAATGCCTATACTTTAAGAAAAGCACATGTTTAGCCCAGACGCTACTCAAATGCCAAAAGCTTACTTTAAAAAACAAGAGCTGTATGAAAAATGCTTATTTTTCATACAGCTCTTTTGAATCCTCTACCAATAACGCATACATATAGTGGTCTACCCATTGTCCGTTAATAAATAATAGCTTACGTAATAGCCCCTCTTTAACAAACCCCGCCTTCTCTAACACGCGAATAGAAGCTGTATTAGCCGGCGCTACATACGCCTCGACACGATGGACTCCCACTTGCTCAAAGGCAAATCTCACAACTGCTTTTGTGGCCTCTGTCGCAATGCCTTTTCCAGCAAAATGCTGATCCATTGAATAACCAATAAAAGCGCTTGAATAAGGAAGTTGTTTTACTGCATATAAAGAAATGTGCCCAATTAAACGATTTGTTCCTTTTACAAATATACCAAAAGAAAACTCACGTTTTTCCTCTAACAAATATAAACTTTCTATAATTTTTTTGCGTTGTGTTTCCACTGTATAAAAATTAGGATGATGTAGTGGCTCATATGTTGACCAAAAATATTTATTTTCGGCTAACAATACAGCCAAACTAGGTGCGTCCGCTTCTACTAAAGTTCGTAAATCACATCGTTCACACGCAATAGTAATCACCGTATCACCTTTCTTTTGAAATAAGCTTAAAAAATCTTTTAACATTTTTTATACATCGCTAAAGAAAGCGCCTTCTCCTAAAAATTTTTTCGTAAGTAAAAACAGATTATACTTTACCTCATATTGACAGACTGTAAGGCATCAATTTTATGAGGCTAATATCTAATAGAGCCACCTGAAAAGTCATTTTGAAACGGCTTCTTTGTTCCGAAAGCGAAACGGTAGGTACACAAAATTTAGCCGATGGGGCTGTCCAAAAAGCCGTGCATAGCGGGCATTTTGGACAGTAGCGATGATGTTTCACAAAATGTTGATTCCTATAAAGTGAACCTTCAATCAGTGGGGGCTTTGCCCCCCACTGATTGGTGATAGAGGAACACAAGCTAGAATCTTCGCATCCTGCGAAAACGCTTGTGTGACCAACATCGTGTTGGCCTCATTCTTAGTTTTTACAGGCTGTTTGATCCCCCACTTAAACATCTTGTTTTTATCTGCTGTTTTGAAGTGGGGGTATTACAGCCTGCTCCTGCGGTTACTCGTCGCAAACAAAATTTGTTAATACGCGATAAACAGAGAACGCCTCTTTTAAAAATGGGATGAACATTGACTTTAGCAGCGTTATCCTTCAGTAAAAGGGAAGCGATGAAAACATCGATTTCAATGCGCTGGCAAAACAAAATGAACTTTTCGGACAACTCCTTACTTATTTATACTTTCGCCTTTTACTTTTTACAACATTTTTCGGCTTAGTGACAGTTTCTTTTACCTGCTCCTCTGCTACAATTGCCTCTTCCTCAAATTGTTGCGGGATATTGTCCAATTGATTGACTAAATGCAAGCCTCTTCTTTCCGCTTCCTTCTCTATATGAGCTAGCGTTTCCTTTAATACTTGCACACGTGCATATAATTTATCATTTCCAGGTATTAAAACCCAAGGAGCTCGCTTACTATCAGTTTTAGCGAATATATCATCTGCGGCTGCTGTGTAATCTTTAAATTTTTCTCGATTGCGCCAATCCTCATCTGTTAGCTTCCAAGCTTTATAAGGATCCTCTGCCCGTTCAGTAAAACGTTTTAACTGTTCATCCTCATCGATATGTAGCCAAAACTTAATAACGATATATTCACCGTCCGTTAGGAGCTTTTCGAAGTTATTTATTTCTTCATATGCCCTACTCCACTCGTCTTTTGTAGCAAAGCCTTCTAGGCGCTCAACAAGCACCCGCCCATACCAGGAACGGTCAAATATCGCAATTTGCCCATGCTGTGGTAATTTACGCCAAAAACGATGTAAATAATTATAACGTAGCTCATGTGGCTGGGGAGCAGAAATTGGATGCACGACTAATCCTCGAGGGTCTATACGCTCTGTTAATCGCTTAATTGCGCCACCTTTGCCAGCAGCATCCATTCCTTCAAATACAAAAATTAAGCCGATTTTATTATTAAATAAAAACTGTTGTGCATTGAGCATTTCATATTGCAGCACTTTAAGTTTCTTTTTATACATTTTTTTATCCATGCTTAATGTTAAATCTAAATCGCTTAACTTTTTCAATTTTCCCACTCCTTAATCAGTAAATTATTATTATTCTATCCTATTTAGAACGACAAGCATATAGGTAAGCGGTGGAAGTATTTAAAAAACTATAAAAAATAGTCAGTGTCCAAAGTGCCAACTACTGTATGATATTTTGGACGTCTATCCTGTCTTTTAGTTGTGGGAGCGAAATAAAAGATATATAATTTTTTACGGAAAGGGGAGGGCTATATGGCTCGAACTACATTTTTGTTCAGCTCTACAATTTTAACAATACTTTTTACAATACATACATTTTGGCGTCATTTATTCGGGTTTTCAACATTGGACAGCATCAATCGTTTACCCCTATTATTTTCTCCCGCTAGTTATGTTTATTTATATTGGCTAGCTGTTTTTATAGGATTAATAATATACTCTCTACGCAAACGCCATCAAACTTCTATACAACTGTCATTGCTTCTATTAGCTTATATTTTTCTCATTAGCTTTTTCGTCAGTTGGCATGCGGAGCATCATATTATCGCGCTTTTACTATTAATGATACAGCTTCTTTCGCTCTTTATGCTTTATCGGACATATTCCTTAAAGAGGAAGCCGCGCCAAGAGCGTGTAGCAATCTCATTATTTTTTGGCTGGATGCTATTTTTAACATATGTCTTTTTCTCATATACGATGGTTTATAATAATTGGCATGGCTTAGGGTTAAGTAATGCTTTATGGGCTGTTATTTTATTAACTATCGGGGCTGCAATGGCACTTCATTTTCGTTATCGTTATTTTGATAGGCTACTACCTTCCATATTTATTTGGGGCTATTTAGGTATTGCATGGCATAATGGGTTTGAAGAGCTATTTGTAACAGCTGCGGCGCTATTTTTAAGCGCTGTGCTCGTTGCCTCTCTTATTTTTTCGAAAAGCAAGAATAATTAATGCTGTAAAAAAATCAATTACACCTCGGTATAATTGATTTTTTCAAGCTGTTTAGCCGTCCAGTGACAAAGACTGAATTCCTCTTTATCAGCAGATGTTTGAACACCTGCTGAAATGAGCTTAACAAAGGTATTATCTCGCCAGCTGTAGGGTTTGGAAACTTCTATATCTGTCGCCTTGTTATCGGTATAAAAAACATGTGCTCCTACGGTTACTCGTCGCAAAAAACATTGGTCCTAGATGTTAATTATGTGGTTAGCATAGAGGGAGCTTCTTAATGTTTTCAACAAAACAGCAAAGAGCTGTATGATAAGCGGTTTATTCATACGCTTTTCATACAGCCCCTATTTCTTTAATCTTCTAGCTCTGTTAAAATTATTGGTTTATTCTTTGTCACAATAATAGAATGCTCAATTTGTGCAACAAGTGATTTATCTGGAGTAATAAATGTCCAACCATCACCTGCTTCAACGATATGCTCTGCCTTCGCTGAGATAAAAGGCTCAACAGCAAGCACCATACCCTCTGTCATAATTGTTGAATCCCACGCATCATAGTAATTTAAAATATGGTCAGGTGCTTCGTGCAGTGAACGCCCTAAACCATGTCCTGTTAAATTCATAATGACTGTTAGCCCATTTGCATTGGCCTCGCGCTCAACCGCTTTTCCGATTTGATTCAATTTTGAACCTGCTTTTACTTTCGTCATTGCACGTTCAAAAGCAGATTTTGCTACAGTACACAATTTTTCCTTATCGGCATAGCCTTCACCAACAACGAAAGAGATGCCTGTATCTGCAAAATAGCCGTTGTAGGAGCCTGATACATCAATATTGACTAAATCGCCCTCTTGAATTACTTTATCACCAGGGATACCATGTGCAACCTCGTGATTCACACTAATGCAAGTATACCCTGGGAAATCATACTCTCCTTTAGGTCCAGACAGCGCACCTGCCTCCTCAAACATGCGTCCAGCTATTTCATCTAGTTCTTTTGTTGTAACACCTGGCTTCGTAGCAGATTTCATCGCCTCACGGATTTCCGCGACGATACGACCAATCTTTTTAAACGCATCTAATTCTTCTTGAGTAGTTACAATCATCTTAAACGCCCTTCCTTTAAAGAAAATCTTTAATTACTATACCACAAATGTACAAATAAATTGTATAATGGACTTCCATTAACAAAATTATAAATTTTCCGAGAATTTCAATAATTAAGCATTTACTCAAACGCATGAGGTGATGCAATGACAAGCTTAGCTATTTATTTAGTATTATTTATCATCCCTATTTTCATTTTAACATCTATCATTGTTAAGTTATTACTTAATAATTTTAAAATGACAGAAACAAGGTTATTAAGTATTGCGTTACTAAGTTTTTGCTTTGTATTATTGGGAGGCTTTTTACATTATACGTCCCATTTTATATATCGATAGTAACGGGTTTGGGTATTTTAGTTTTCCTTTCTACTCTTTTGCATTTAATGTATGTATTACTAGTGAAATATTGCCACCTTCAAACAAGTTGGTTAATCGATATTCTTTTTTACATGCCCGTATTATTTCACGTAATTGCCCTTTCTTTAGGCTTTCGTTTATCTGCTGATATTTTTTATAAGCAAGGTCTTTGGATTTATCAAAGTATGTATGCGGATAAACGACGTATTAAAGCATTATTAAAAGAAACGCTTTAGGAGGCAACCGTGCTAAGTCGGTATTTTGGTCGTTTTTGGTATTGCTTATTCAAATCAATTATGCCAAGGCGTAAAATTTAAAATAAGCATAAAGCTAATTTTTCATTGTACTGAGGAGAAGCTCGATTTTTAAGACAGCCCTTTCTTCTTTGCTAAAATCATCAATTATAAATGGTTTGATTAGGAGGGTTTTTTATGAATAGGCTTTCCATATATTCAATAATTCTTGCAGTTTTAGGCATGCTATTTTTTATTCTATCAAGTGTGTCAGTAGGGTGGAATAGAAGTATAGCTACGCCTGGAGGACCACCGCCTCTTACTACTTGGGAGGTAACCTTGTTTTATATATTTTGTGGCGTAGGACTGCTTTGTTTTATCTTGAGCTTTGTAGTGGGGGTTTTAGGCTTCAAAATGAAAACAGGGAGTAGATTATTAAGATATATAGGTCTTCTATTAGTCCCAATTATCCTAATTTGTTCAATATCCTTTGGACTGCTTATTGCTATAGCTCTTGGCTGAAAATTTCATTCATTTTAATCAACTACCAAAGGGAGTTGTCCGAAAAGTCTATTTTATTTTGACACCGCATTGAAATAAGTGTTTTCATCGCTTCCCTTTTACTGAAGGATAGCGCTGCTAAAGCCCATGTTCATCACATTTTTAAAAGAGGCGTTCTCTGTTTATATGAATCAACATTTTGTGAAACATCATCGCTACTGTCCAAAATGCCCGCTATGCACGGCTTTTTGGACAGCCTCCCTACTTCTATATCAAATATTCGCTAAAATGCTGTACCTATCGCTTCGCTTTCGGTACAAAGTGGTCGTCTCAAAATGATTTTTCAGATAACCCCTTGATATTTTACTTTATGCTACCTTTAATAGTCTTGGCGCAGTTGAATACAATAAAGAGCCTACAATTATTGTTAAAATAGCAGACGGAATCATATGTGTTGCATTATAAATAATTGAGTAAATCCATGGGTTTTGGTCTCCTGCATATTGAGAGAAGAACACAACACCTGATAACACATGCGTAATAAACGAAAGAGTAGCACCGAGCAAAACGCCTATCGTCATATATTGTGTAATCGCTTTTTTATTTTTTTCATGAAGCGCATTTAATAGTGGCTTGCGCATTACTGCTGCCAAACCAACTACCGTTGAGGCTAGCCCAAAATCTAAAACGGCCTGAAACCAATGCAAAATATAGCCGCCCATCATCGCACTGATTATCCCCTCAAGAAATCCTGTTGCCATACCAGCAAGTACACCATGTCTAAACGCTACTAATACAATTGGTAGCATGCCAAAGCTTATTGAGCCGCCCTGTGGAAGACTAAATGCCAGCTTGCCTAAAATAAAGCTAAGTCCTGCCATAATCGCGATTTCCATTAAAATTACTAAATTTTTATTGTTCATAACAAGTCTCCTTTCTTTTGTTCATTGGAACCAAGAGGAAGAATAGAAAACAAAAAAGCAATGTTAGGACAGAGCCTAACATCGCTTAGAAGTCGGTTTCTATCCACATCCCTACGCAAGCTTTAACTTACAGGTTCAAAGAGTCAGTACAACGAGTGTACAATCTCAGCCGACTTAATCGGCTCCCCTTGTGGTCATATGATGATTTATTTGTTAGAACAGTTTCATTGTACTGAATATCGCTTTGTATTTCAATACGTTTTAGTGGATTACTGAAAGTAGTTAACTAATGCATATCTAGTTATTCAGCTACTGGCTTTTTCAATAAGCCAACAATAAGCGCTGTGACAATGGAACCTACTATTACTGCTAGCAAGTATAGGATTGGGTTTCCTTCAACAACAGGGAAAACGAATACACCACCATGTGGCGCAGGAAGTCCAATACCAAATATCATCGTTAATGCCCCTGCTACTGCTGCACCTATAATTGAAGCTGGAATCACTCGGACTGGGTCTGCTGCTGCAAATGGAATTGCGCCCTCTGTAATGAAAGATGCGCCCATAATATAGCATGTTTTCCCTGCGTCTCTTTCCCTTTTGGAAAATTTGCGTTTGAAAAATGTTGTCGCAAGTGCTAAACCTAATGGTGGCACCATACCCCCTGCCATTACTGCTGCATGTGGTGCAAAATTTCCAGCATCAATCATAGCGATACCGAATGTAAAGGCCGCTTTATTAATCGGTCCACCCATATCAACTGCCATCATACCACCAAGCAATAAACCAAGCATAACTAAGTTTCCTGTCCCGAGGCTAGATAACCACGATGTAATTGCCTCATTTACTCCTTTTACAGGCTCTATTATAATGTACATCATAATAAGTCCTGTAAATAAAATGCCAAATAGAGGATAAAGCAGTACAGGCTTAATTCCTTCTAGTGACGTAGGCAATTTATCAAATACTTTTTTCAGACCAAGCACTAAATAACCCGCTAAAAAACCTGCAATCAAACCACCTAAAAAACCTGCTCCACCTGTTGCTGCCATGAAACCACCGACCATCCCCGGTGCAAAGCCCGGACGGTCTGCAATACTCATTGCGATAAATGCCGCTAATACTGGAATCATTAAACCAAATGCATTACCACCACCGATTGTATTCAATGCTTCGGCAATTGGATGATAAGAAGGATCTGTCGGGTCAAATGCTTTAATTCCAAACATAAACGATATTGCGATTAAAATACCGCCACCAACAACAAACGGAAGCATATTTGACACACCATTCATTAAGTGCTTGTAAAAGCCTGAGCGCTTCTCCTTTTCTGTACCTTCCTGTTTTCCTGTTGCTGTATAAATAGGTGCATCTTGCTCTAACGCACGCTCAATTAACTGCTGCGTTTTTCGAATTCCATCTGCTACTGGTACTTGAATAACATGCTTACCTGTAAATCGTGCCATCTCAACCTGTTTATCCGCTGCTACAATAATTGCTGTTGCTCCCGCAATTTCCTCTGCTGTAAGTGTATTTTTCACACCTGTTGAGCCATTCGTTTCAACTTTAATATCCACACCCATTTCAGCAGCCTTTGTTTTAAGTGCATCAGCAGCCATATACGTATGAGCAATACCTGTTGGGCACGCAGTTACAGCTAAAATTTTTGCCTCGGGTGAAGCTACTGACTTTGCTGACACTATTGGTTGTTCTTCATCCTCATGATCCTGACTATCAATAAGTGCTAAAATTTCATCCTCTGATTGTGCCTTCAATAACTGCTCACGGAATGCCGCATCCATTAATAGCATCGATAAGCGCGATAATGTTTCTAAATGCGTATTGTTCGCCCCCTCTGAGGCAGCTATCATAAAAAACAAATGACTTGGCTGACCGTCTAATGCCTCAAAATCAACACCCGCCTGTGAGCGTCCAAAAGCGAGTGCTGGCGTGCGCACTGCGTTTGTTTTAGCATGTGGTATCGCCACCCCTTCCCCGATACCTGTCGTACTTTGTGCTTCGCGTGTTAAAATAGCTTCTTTAAAGGCTTTAGCATCTACTAATCTATTAGCCACATCTAATTTCGATACTAGCTCATCAATCACCGCCTCTTTAGATGTTGAAGCTAAATTTAAAATCATCGTGTCTTTTTTCAACAGCTCAGTAATCCTCATCCTTCTCTCCCCCTTATACGTGAATTAATTGAATTTGCGGCAGTAGATCCTCTACTTCTGCTTGCGTACATAGCTCTAATGAAAAGGCCGTAGCACTACCAGAAGCCACCCCATACCGAAATGCCTGCTGCACATCTCCCATGCGAAAATAACAACTCAAAAACCCTGCCACGACAGAGTCGCCTGCACCTACTGAATTTTTCAGTACACCCTTCGGTACATTTGCATAAAGTGCCAACTCCTTGCTGAATAACAAAGCACCAGCACCAGCCATTGAAACAATCACATGCTGTGCGCCCATTTCAACAAGTCGCTTCCCATAAGGAATTGCCTCTTCTATAGTTTCTATCGTGACATTAAATAACTCACCAAGCTCATGATGGTTCGGCTTAATTAAAAATGGGCTATTTGGCAAAACATTTAATAATACTTCGCCTGTTGTATCAACAACTACCTTCGCACCTTTTTGCGTCACTGTCGCTGCCATTGTTTCATAAATTGTTGCCGGCAGACACTGTGGAATACTTCCTGCTAATACAAGTACATCCCCATCAGCCAATCGATTAATTTTATTCAATAAATTTGCTAGCTCCAGCTCTTGAATTGTCGGTCCACGTCCATTGACTTCCGTCTCCTGTCCCGTCTTAAGCTTAATATTAATGCGCGTATCCTCTTGAACATGAACAAAATCCGTCGCTATTCCCTTTTGCTGTAAAGCATTCACAATATAATTACCTGTAAAGCCTCCTACAAATCCTAATGCCTTGCTATCTGTCCCTAATCGCTTCAACACTTGCGAAACATTTATTCCTTTGCCCCCTGGAAATTTTGCTTCTTTTTGAATAAGATTGAGTGCACCTAGCTGAAAAGGTGTTACTTCCACGATATAATCAATAGATGGATTTAATGTCATCGTGTAAATCATGCTTCGACCACCTTTACTTTAGTTTTTGCATGCAATGTTTTTCGCATATTATTTTTAATTTCATTTGTAATAATTGTCGCTTCCTGCAAATCAGCTATTTTAGCAAAATATACTTCCTCGAATTTCGAAGCATCTACTAGCACATATGCTTCCCGCGCTAATTGTATAGCTGCTTTTTTAAGCATCGCTTCTTCTGGATCTGGCGTTGTATAGCCATATTCAAGGTGTACACCATTTGCCCCAATAAAGCATTTATCAAAACGATATTGCTCAAGGCTAATTAGCGCACCACGTCCAATCATTGCCTTTGTTTTATGCTTAATTGCACCACCGATTAAATAAGTTTTAATATTATTTTCTATTAATAAATCAAGATGATGCACACTGTTTGTGACAACAACTACTTCTTTCTGCTGTAAATAAGGAATCATTTCATAAACCGTCGTTCCAGCATCTAAATAAATGCAATCACCATCATCTACAAAGCTCGCTGCATAAGCAGCAAGTGCTTTTTTCTCCTGAAGGTTTTTGAAGGATTTTTCAGAAATACTTGGCTCAATTAATTTGCCTTGCAATCTTGAAGCGCCTCCATGAATGCGCTTTAATATTTTAGCGCGCTCTAATTGAATTAAATCTCTGCGGATTGTTGATTCGGACGCTTTCGTTATTTCAATTAATTCTTGCATCGTTACAATCTCTTGTTGTTTTAAAAGCTCACGAATTAAATGCTGTCGCTCAACTGTTAGCATCGTTCCACCCCCAACATACTATTAGCTATATAATAATTAGAATTATAAGATTAATCAACAATTTTATTTCAAATTCATTCAAAATAATTCATATTTCTTCACGGAATCTTTTTGAAACTTCTATTTGTCTTCATACGTAGATAAAATTAGATTAAAGTAAAATTTTTATAGGGGATGATTTCATGGAGGACCGTAAAATTTTAAGTGCACTTAGTTATTTGAGTATCTTCTTTGCACCATTTATAGCGCCAATTATTGTATGGCTAGTATCGAAGGATGAAGAGGTTCGCTACCATGCAAAACGCGCACTGATTTCACATGTTATTCCTATTGTCATAGGGATTGCTGTAGGTGTTTTCTTTATCTTCACTACGATATTTGGTGGGGCACAGGAAGATGCGACTTTATTTTTTGCAGGCTTTGGTGGGATGCTGCTTTATGGATTAATTTATTTAGCATTCGTCATTTGGAATATCGTCCAAGCGGTGCTAGTATTCCGTAATGTTTAACGGCAGAGTTGGTAGGGTATAATAAAAGCACTAATTGAAAGCTTTCTCTGAATCAAAATAGAAGGAGCGAATATATTATGAAACTCGGTAAAATTGTAAAAACGGCTATAAAATGGGCACCAGTTGCTTATCCAATCATCAAAAAAATACTTAACGATAAGAAACAGCCTACCGTTCGCCGCAAATAATGTAACTCTTTCATCAATAACGGCTGTCTGGAAAGTAATGTAGTTCCGCGATAATTCGTCGCAAAAAATCTACAACTTCTAGACAGCCGTTTTTTATATGCTATACACTTGGCACTTTAATCGTGGTGCGACTATAGCCTTCCTTCAATTTCTCAACATGCAAAACAGTCGAAATGGCTGCCTTTAGCTCAGCTACATGAGAAATAACGCCAATCATGCGACCTGATTTTTGCAAGTCGATTAAAGTATCAATCGCACGCATTAATGATTCTTCATCAAGAGACCCGAAGCCTTCGTCAATAAACATCGTATCAATTTGCACATTGCCCTGAAAGCTTTGAATAATATCAGCCATGCCTAACGCTAAACATAGAGAGGCATTAAATTTCTCTCCACCAGACAATGATTTAACATCGCGAGTTTGCCCTGTATAGCTATCATATACGTCTAAGCTTAGCCCACTTTGTCGTCCATGCGATTCTTGGCGGTCAGAGCATACTAATTGATACTGCCCATTCGATAAATGTTTTAGGCGGTGATTCGCCGCCTCAGTAATTTGCTCTAAATAGCCCATTTGTACATAACGTTCAAAGGAAATTTTCCGCTGATTTTGCCCGCGCAACACATCATAAAGCATGATTACTTCATTCGCCGTTTGTGTTAACGAATGAATTTCATCGGCTATTTGCAATAGCTTGTCTTTATATTCTAAACAAAGTTGCTTGTAATTTTTTGAGGTATTGGCAGTTCGTAACGCCTCCTCATATGCCTCCTTATATGCTTGTAGCTGTTCCTGTGCAGCTGTTATATCTACTTTTTCTGCATTAGCTAATTGCTGCTTTTCTTGCTCGACAAACAACGTTAAAGCATGTAGCTCATTTGTATAGTTCATATATTCCCGTTGTAATTGCTGTATTTGCTGCTCTGTACGACATGAGTTGACAAACTCTTCCTCTGTCGTAAATCCTAATTCTTGTAGTTTCTTGTTGAATTGCTCTATCACTAATACAAGCTTTTGCTGTAATTCTTCATGATGTGTAATTGATAGCGTGTACGTTTCTGTTATTTTTAAATAGCTAGCATAGGATTCATCATAATGCTTCTGCGCATTACTTAATGCTTGCTGTAATACAAAGAGCTGCTGTTGCTTTTGCTGATATGTTTTCTCTAGCTGCTTGATGCTACTAATCGCTGATGGCATACTTAAACGTTTTTGCTCTAGTACCGTTTGCTGCTGAATAAATCCATGTTGAACTTGCTGTAGCTGTTGCTCATTGTGTTTTTGCTCTTGTTCATGCTGAATAATTGTAAGCTGCATATCCTTTAGCTTTTGACGACAGTCTACTAAATTTTCCACTACATGTTGCAATTGTATGATTTCATCCTTGCCCTGCTGATAACGCGTTAAATAGGTGGACTCCTCAGCAATTTCAGCATCTAATTGCTGAAGCTGCTGTTGTAGCTGCTCTTGCCCTTGCAATACCAATTGATGCTCTGTTGTAAGCTGCATATATTGCTTGTGTAGCTTGTCAGCTCGCTCTTTAAATAACTGTAATTGTTGTTGCTCCACTTGCTCAGTTGCATTGTCATTAATCGCAGGATGCTCCGTACTGCCACAAACCGGACACGGTTCACCAGATACTAGCTCAAGTGCCAGCATATGCGCTTGATTTGCTAACCAACGCTCCATTTCTCGTTCATAATGCTGCTGTGCTTCCTCATATTGCTGATTTATATTTGTGAGCTGCTCAGCCAATTTCTGCTCCTTTGCAGTTGTATCTCCTAAGTTTTTAAATAGGGCTACCACTTCCTTCAGATATTGCTGCTGTTCTAATAATTTCGGTAGCCTTGCCACTTGCTCTTCTTGCTTTTCAATCGAATTTTGCTGTTCATTCATTTGTTGCTTCAATTTTTCAATCTGCTCATTAGCATGATGAATATTTTTTTGCTGTAAATGGAGCTGTTGCTGCTGCTTTTCAACAGCGCTGACTAGCAATGCGGTTTCCTCATAAAGCGGTTTGATTTTTTCTAGCTCCTTCAGCTCCTGCTGATATGTTAATCGTTCATTATCTCGTTCTTTTTCTGTTTGTAATATGGCATATGCTTGTTGCTGCTCTTGTTGTAACTGCTCTTTTTTTGCCAATAATGTCGTTAACATAGCCGCTTTATTAGCCTCTTCCTGCTGTAGCTGTGTACATTGTTCAGCTATTGGAATAAGCTGCTGTGCCTTCGTAGCCGCCTCATATTGCCTTTTCTTATTTTCAAATAATGCCTGCTCTAGCTTTTTAGCTGCAAGTTCCCGCTTCTTTTGCTCAAAATTCTCGATTCGCTCATTCAGTCGCTGCCATTCTAAAACAATTTTTTGCTGCTTCTCATGTTGTGCAAATGCTTCTTGATAATGCTTAACATCAGCATCTGCCTTCAATTCATAGTAGTGTAGTTCCTGCTCTAAAGCCTCATCAATTTGATATAAATTAGACTCATCTTGCAAACGCTCAAAAAGCAATGAATCGCGTTTCGGTAACGCTCCTACAAGTTGTTCTACATAGCTTTCACTGCGTGCAATAGCCATTTTTTGCTGCTGCTCAGCCTGTTGCTTTTTCTGTTCAAGTTTTTTAGCAATTTCTCCATAGCGCTCCGTCTTGAAAATTTTTCGTAAAATTGCCTCTTTATTATCTGATTGTGAGGTGAGTAGCTTGCGAAATTCACCTTGTGGTAACATAATAATTTGGCTAAATTGGTCGTAGGATAAGCCAATTAATTCCTCAATTTTTTTATTAATATCCGTTACTTTTTGTCGCTCAACAGCGGGTTGTTCTACCCCATTTTCTTGTAATCGCATAAATTCATATGCTTCGCCTGTCGCTGCCTTACGTCCCTTTTTTATATGCGCTAATTGACGCTTTACACGATACGTAGTGCCGCGCACCTCAAAAACAAGCTCTACTGCTGTATGCATATCATCCTCAGCAAAATCACTGCGCATCGATTTATTTTCTTTGCGATCTTGTCCGCTTGCCGCACCATATAAAGCAAAGGTAATACCATCAAAAATAGTCGTCTTGCCTGCACCTGTTTGTCCCGATATCACAAATAAACGATGTTTTTGTAGCTCACTAAAATCGATTACCTCCTTATGCTTATATGGCCCGAATGCTTGAAGAGTCAAACGAATTGGCTTCATTTCACTTTTTCCTCCTCACGTTCTTCCTTTAAAAGCTCCTGTAAAGCTTCGTCAAATAATTTGCATGCAATAGCTGAGGGTTCCTCGCCTGTCATTTCCTTCATAAAGCCTTGAAATAATGTACGTTCATCTAGTTGGTCACGCATTGGTATTTGCTCTTCATCACGTTCCAAAAACATTGCTTTTCTCTCCACATGCAATGCATTTTTATAAACTGTACGTATTTGTTCCATTGCACCAATTACTGGTGTCGTATCAATTAGACGAACAAAAACATAGTCCTCACTTTCTTGATGGCGTAAAATTTCCTGCAAAGTACCCTCTACAATACGCAAATCTCTGCGAGGAATAAGTGGGCGTTTCGTTACGGTAACTGTACCATCAGCGGCTAAGTCTATAATTAGGAAGCCTTTTTCATGATTAGCTTCTGATGCTGAATACTTAAGAGGTGAGCCTGCATAACGTATCGTTTCATTCAGCACATAATGTGCGCGATGTAAATGCCCTAACGCCGTATAATGAAATGGTGCAAAATAATGGGCATCGACACATTCTGAGCCACCGATAACTAACGGTCGCTCTGAGTCGCTTGTATTCTCTTGCTTATCACCATTTGGTGTTACGAAGGCATGGGCAATAGCTATATGGCGTGCATCCGAATTTAAAGTTGGCATAATTTGCTCAATCACTTTTTTCATCGCTTCATCGTATGTAGTGATGCTATCATCCTGCAATATGGTCTTTACTATTGCTGGCTCCGCAAATGGAATGAAGTGAAAATGAACTTCACCATGTTCATCATTTAAAATGATTGGCTGCCATATAGCATTTATCTCTCCAGCGATATGTAAGCCTGCTCGTTCCATTAACTGACGTCCGAACTGTAAGCGAGTAGGACTATCATGATTGCCCGCAATAGCTAGAACAGGAATTTTTCGCTGCAATGTAATTCTACTTAATATATCATCTAATAAATCCACTGCCTCTACTGGAGGTATGGCACGGTCATACAAATCACCAGCGATAATAACAGCATCCGGCTGTTCTTCATCAATCGCTGCAATAAACTGCTCTAAAATAAAGCGCTGCTCGTCTGTCATATATACACCTTGTACAAGCTTTCCTAAATGCCAGTCTGCCGTATGAAAAATTTTCATGATAGCAACTCCTTATAAAAAATCAATAGGGGTGTTTGAAAAGTCAATACACACCGACTTTTCAAACACCCCTTATACTACTAATAATTTGGCGTCAATGCACCTTTTGTGATGTCTTCCATATAGTGACATGCCGCTTGATGGCCTTCTTTCATCAAATCAGATGTACGTAACACTGGCTCCTCTGTACGACATTTATCTGTCGCAAATGGACAGCGCGTATGGAAACGACAGCCGTTTGGCGGGTCGATTGGTGATGGTACATCACCTTTTAAAATAACCCGCTCTTTTTTAGCATCTGGATCTGGAACAGGAATTGCTGATAGTAATGCTTTCGTATATGGGTGCTGTGGATTTTCAAACAAGCTAACCTTATCTGCAATCTCTACAATTTTCCCTAAATACATAACGATAATACGGTCTGAAATATGTCGTACTACCCCTAAATCATGCGAGATAAATAAATATGTTAAGCCATATTCATTTTGTAATTCCTCTAATAAGTTTAAAACCTGTGCCTGAATCGATACGTCTAGTGCAGATACCGCCTCATCACAAATAATTAGCTTTGGATTTACAGAAAGCGCACGCGCAATACCAATACGTTGACGCTGACCACCAGAGAATTCATGTGGGTAACGGTCCGCTTGATATGGACGTAAACCTACCGTTTCCAAAAGCTCCTCGATGCGCGCACGTCGCTGATTGGTTGGCAATACATTTTGAATTTGCATCGCCTCGTTCAGAACAGACGCTACTGTTTGACGCGGATTTATCGAAGCGTAAGGGTCCTGAAAAATAATTTGTAAATCTTTGCGGAACTTACGCATTTCTCCTTTAGAAATCTTAGTTAAATCTGTACCTTGGAACTCTACAACACCTTCTGTAGGCTCCTCCAATCTTAAAATAGCACGGCCAGTTGTTGATTTACCGCAACCTGATTCTCCTACAATACTTACAGTTTCACCTTCATAAACTGTAAATGAAACACCATCCAGTGCTTTTACGTGGTTCACTGTACGACCAAGAAAGCCACCTTTAATCGGGAAGTATTGCTTTAATCCCTCAACCTTTAACAGTTCTTTTTTCGCCATATAGCGTCACCTCCGAATCGCCATCCCACTCTTCTGAGTACATCCAGCAACGAATTTGCTCGTTATTGCCCTTCTTTTCAAGCACAGGTGGCTTAGTATGACAACCCTCCGTAGCCACTGGGCAACGTGGTGCAAAACGACAGCCTATAGGCATTTCGTGTGGGCTTGGCACCATTCCTTTAATCGGAATAAGCTTTTCTTGATCGACATCGTGACGCGGTAAAGAGTTTAGTAGCCCCAGTGTATATGGATGCTTCGGATTTTTAAATAACGTACGTACATCCGAATATTCTACTACCTGACCTGCATACATAACAGCTACATAGTCACATGTTTCTGCTACTACACCTAGGTCATGTGTAATCATAATTACAGACATGCCTAAGCGATTTTGTAAATCACGAATAAGCTCTAAAATTTGCGCTTGAATTGTTACGTCAAGAGCAGTTGTTGGTTCATCCGCAATTAAAATTTCTGGGTCACACGCCAATGCCATGGCAATCATAACACGTTGACGCATCCCCCCTGAAAGCTCATGCGGATACTGTTTTACACGCTTTTCAGGAGAAGGAATTCCTACAAGTTTCAGCATATCTACCGATTGCTTCATTGCCTCTTGCTTGGAAATCTTTTTATGAATAATAAGTGTTTCACTTATTTGTTGTCCTACAGTATAAACAGGATTTAACGAAGTCATCGGCTCCTGGAAAATCATTGAAATTTGATTTCCTCGAATATCACGCATTTGTTTATCCGATAGCTTCAGTAAATCTTTTCCTTTGAAAAGAATCTCGCCATCTTTAATCTTCCCGTTTTTCGCTAAAAGGCGAAGAATTGATAAAGATGTAATACTTTTACCTGAACCAGATTCCCCTACAATACCAATTGTTTTTCCTTTTGGTACGACAAAGCTGACACCATCAACCGCACGTACCTCACCACCGTCAGTTGAAAAAACAGTTTGTAAGTCATTCACTTCTAAAATATTTTCTAATTGTTGTGTCACAATGATTCACCTCATTTCACCTTAAACTAATTCAAGTCGATTCGTTTATTTAAGAATTTATATGAAATATCTACAAGTAAGTTTACTAGTACGAAAATGACCGAAATAACTAGTACGGTTCCTTGCACAATTGGGAAATCCCGCTGCCTAATCGCATCGATTGTTAGACGTCCCATACCGTTAATTGCAAAAATCGTTTCTGTTAAGACCGCTCCACCTAAGAAGCCACCAAATTCAAGTCCAATTACTGTTACTACAGGAATTAAAGCATTTTTAAGTGCATGTCGATAAATAACAATACGCTCTGAAACCCCTTTTGCACGAGCTGTACGAATATAATCTTGTCCGATTACTTCAAGCATAGAGGAACGGGTCATACGAGCGATAATAGCTGCTCCACCAGTACCTAACGTAATAACTGGCAGCACCATTTGTCGCCATGACTCACCCCAACCAGAAGGTCGCATTTGAACAATTTCGAAGAGCCATTCAGGCATAGGTATACCGAATGGTAAATTCCCTAATGCGAACCATTGAATTAATACTAAACCGAGCCAGAAGTTCGGCATAGATAAACCGAATAAGGCGATAATCATTATGAAAATATCTGTTAATGTGTAATGGCGTACAGCAGAAACAATACCTGCAATTAAGCCAATAAACACAGCCAAAACCGTTGAATATACTGCTAATTCTACCGTAATCCAAAAGCGAGCTGAAATTTCATCCATTACAGGGCGACCACTACGAACCGAGTTTCCTAAGTCCCCTTTTACCGCACTTGTCAGAAAGCGACCATACTGTACATATGCTGGGTCATTTAACCCTAATTTCTCACGTAGATTTTCAATTGTTTGCTCTGAAGCTCCTTCACCAGCCATTACGCGTGCAGGATCCCCAGGAATAAGGAACATCAATGAAAATACTAAAATCGATACCCCAAGTAATACTGGAATCGTTTGTAACAAACGACGAATAATATATTTTGTCATAGCTGCCCCTCCTTTATTGCTTCATTTTTGGATCTAGTGCATCACGTAGACCGTCTCCGAATATATTAAATGCTAATACAACAATAACAATCATCATACCCGGGAACATTACCATATGACTTGCATTATGCATATAAGTACGCCCTTCGTTTAACATTGCGCCCCATTCAGGCTCTGGCGGCTGTGCACCTAAACCTAGGAAAGCTAAACCAGAGGCAGTTAAAATAGCTGTTGCAATACGCATTGTTGCTTGAACAATAATTGGTGACATAATATTAGGTAAAATATGTAGGAAAATAATGCGCCCATCACTTGCACCGAGTGCCTTTACAGCATCTATATATTCCAATTTTTTCACTTGCAGCGTAGATCCCCGAACAATTCGGGCAAATGCTGGCACAGAGAAAATACCTACCGCAATAATTACATTTGTTAAGCTACCACCTAATACAGATACAATTGCTAATGCTAATAAAATACCTGGGAAAGCAAGCAGAATATCCATAAGGCGCATCGTAATCGTATCAACTAGTCCACCATAATAACCAGCAACGATTCCTAATACTACACCAATAACTCCACCGATAAATACTGATAAAAACCCTACCTTCAATGTAAGTTGTGTACCGAAAATAATACGAGTAAATATATCTCGTCCAAAATTATCAGTTCCAAACCAATGGTCCTTTGATGGTGGTTGAAGTTTATTCACTAAATTTTGCGCATTTGGATCTGTTTTCAAAAACATTGGACCAAATATACCAACTAGTATAATGAATAAAATAATTAAGCCCCCAACTACTGCAGCCTTATTTTTCAGCAATCTCTTTGAGAAGGTTTTAAAAGCCTCTACTCGTGGATTACTTCTTGTTGCGCTTGAAACCTTTTCAGTTTGCACGCTCATTGTGATCACCCTTTCATTAATCAAACTGTTCAGATAATTGCATTTATCGTTAGATACCTCGGCTTAAAATGCATTCAGACCATTTAAGTGAATATACAAAAATCTGTTACATCCGCCAAATACTTATCTTACCATGCAGCGGGAGCTTTCTCCTCTTAAATATTAAATATTTGTCTTATTGCTGTAAACATAGCACACAACTACTATACTTACTTGCTGGTGCTACACCCTTTAGTCCACATAGTTACGGTGATTTGTACAACAGAAGAAGTATATGCTGGCGCTTTTTTACACCAAAAAACATTTGCTGAATGAAGATAAAATTTAATCAGTATGAATAACAGTATATATATGAATATAGTGCCTTTTCAATAGTTTTTTTGATTGTTTGAAATATAAAATTACTTTTTGGTGAATAATTAGTTTGACAAAATTCGATATTTTTCACTATAAGACCTTATGAAAACACGCGTTTTGAAAGGGTTTTCATAAAAGTTTTTTTAAGTTGTAAACGCTTATCTGCTAATTGAATTCAGAGAAAAATCTTTATTTTTAAACAATTGATTGCCTGTTAATAAAAAGGTATGGTATATTCTAACCAGATGTTACAAAAACGTAATATTCTAGAATAATTTTTTTGAAGGGGGATTTTCCATATGACATTTTCAAAAAAGTCACTATGGTTACTCTTCTTAACTTTAACGCTAACACTTGTTTTAGCAGCTTGTGGTGGCGATAAGAAAGAAGAGACAGACAACGGTGGTACTTCAAACAACAACGAAGGATCACAATCGGAAGGAAGCGAAAAAGCAGCTGAAGCTGGTGGCGATTTAATTATTGCTGAATTATCAGATGCTTCATCATTAGACCCACACGGTTCAAATGATGTGTCATCTTCAAATGTTCAAGGTAATATTTATGAAACTTTAGTTGTACGTGATGCTAACGGTGATTTAGCACCTGGCTTAGCAGAATCTTGGACACAAGTTGATGACTTAACTTGGGAATTCAAGTTACGTACTGGTGTTACTTTCCACGATGGCGAAGCATTCAATGCAGATGCTGTTAAGAAAAACTTTGATCGCGTATTAGACCCGGATGTTGGTTCTCCACGTGCATTCTTATACGAAATGGTTACAGAAGTAAAGGTAGTTGATGAAACAACTGTACAATTTGTTACAGAGTATCCATTCTCACCATTACTTGCACACTTAACGCATAACGGCGGTGGCATCATTTCTCCAAAATCAATTGATGATGACTACGCTGCAATGACTGGTGATACAGCAGCAGGTTCTGTAATCGGTACAAACCCAGTTGGTACTGGTCCATTCAAATTCGTTTCTTGGACGCCAGGTAACGAAATTAAATTAGAGAAAAATGCTGACTACTGGGGCACGCCAGCACATGTTGACACTGTAACAATTAAAGTAGTTCCAGAAATGGCTACACGCGTTGCTGAGCTACAATCAGGCAATGCTCATATTATTGGTACTGTTGAGCCTAACCAAGTAGCAAATGTAAACGCTTCAGGCGTTGCAACTGTTGATGAAACACCATCAACATCTTTAACTTATATCGGTTTCAATACACAAAAAGCACCATTTGATAACAAGCTTGTTCGTCAAGCGATTTCAAAAGCAATTGACCGTCAAACTCTAATTGATGGTATTTATGAAGGTTACGGTATTCCAGCAATCAGTCCACTTTCACCAGGCATCTTTGGTTATACAGAGGACGTAACACCGACAAACTATGATATTGAAGAAGCAAAAGCTTTACTTGCAGAAGCAGGCTACGCTGATGGATTCAAAACAACACTTTGGACAAATGACAACCCTGCTCGTCAAAATGTTGCGGTTGTTTTACAAGATGCTTTAAAACAATTAAACATTGATGTAAGCATTGAAGTAATGGAGTTCGGTGCATATTTAGAGAAAACAGCTGCTGGTGAGCATGATATGTTCATCCTAGGATGGTCAAACGCTACTGGTGATGCTGACTACGGTCTATATGCATTATTCCACTCTTCTCAACACGGTGACCCAGGTAACCGTTCATTCTACTCTAACACTGAAGTAGACGAATTATTAAATGCTGGTCGTCGTGAAGCAGACCAAGATGCTCGTCTAGGCATCTACACTGACGCAATCAAAATGATTTCAGACGATGCACCAATGGCATTCGTTTTACACCCATCAATTTTAACTGGTGTATCTGATAAAGTGTCAGGCTTCCGCGTAACATCTGACAGCATGTACCACTTAAAAGACGTTAAAATTAGCCAATAATCGCTAATAATAACCGAAAAAGCTACCTCGGAAATCGCTAGGCGATTTTCCAAGGTAGCTTTTTTATTTCCGTATTTAAACAATTCACTTCCCTAAAACGGGCTCATACGTATATCCAATTCTGTTGTTATTTTTTCTATTTGTAGCAAACTTTCAAATGACAATGGGTTTGGCTGTGGTAACTGCTCTTTTGTTAATAGTGTTTGATTAAATTTTTGTAAAAATGCATTCGCCATCACTAAATAGCCTTCCATTGTCGGATGGAAATCTGAAATATTTGGCAAGTACGCTTTAGCATTTGCTGCAAAGATTTCTTCAACCGCAATAAAATACGCACCATGTCGCTCAGCTTGCTGCTGTAAAATTTGGTTTAACAAACGTAGCTGCTGCTGTGTGCCTTCCATTTGTGTAGGATGTACATGCGGGTATGGGAAGTAATAGCCCATTACATAGATTGTAGCATGTGGTGCATATTGCTCTAGCTTCTCTAAAAGTATTCCTATATTTTGGCGTACTTGATTCAAAGAAAAATCGGCTGTTAGCTGCGAAAAGCTCAATGTACCTGCCTGCGGGCGATGCTGTACAATTTGCAATAAATCATTCGCCCCTGCTGATATTGTAATGACTGTCGCCTTTGCCAACAACGCTTTCGCATCTGGCTGTTCTATACGTTGTAAAACATTCGCTACTGTGTAGCCTGGAAATGTTAATTCCTTTGAGTAATATTGCAGCTCATTCGTCAATGTGAGCTGCATCGCAATTAAATCAGTGTATCCTGTATCAATTTGTCGGTAAGGGGTTTGCCCAGCAGCTAGCGAATCTCCTAGCGGAATATATACTTCTTGCGCCTGCACTGTTGTAGCACCAACAAACAGCAATATAACAATGAGCCATTTTTTCATTGCCTCACCTGCTTAAAATGCCCAGCTTCCTTGACGGAAAATTGGCTCATATGTGCCGTCCTCTAATTCACCGTCAATATTCATTTCACCGCTACCAATCATAAAGTCCTCATGTGTAATAGATGTGTTGATACCTAACGATTCAAGCTGAGCTTGTTCAAGCTCACGTCCACCTTCGTAGCAGGTCGGATATGCTTCACCAATCGCTAAATGATTTGATGCATTTTCATCAAACAATGTGTTGTAATACAAAATATTTGAAGCTGAAATCGGCGATTCATGTGGTACTAAAGCAACTTCGCCTAAATAGCACGAGCCTTCGTCCGCATGAATTAATTCCTGCAATAGTTCATTACCAACCTCTGCCTTCGCAGCGGTAATTTTCCCCGCCTCAAACGTCAACGTAAATTGGTCAATGATGTTCCCTTTATAAACTAGGGGCTTCGTATTTGATACTGTGCCGTTTACACCATATTTCGCTGGCAGTGTGTATACTTCCTCCGTTGGCATATTAGCAATAAAAATTGTTCCTTTTGGGGTTTTACTACTACCGCATTGCCAAATATGTTTCTCCGGTAGCTCGATTGTTAAATTTGTACCAGATGCTTTGTAATGTAGCTTTTTATATTTTTTACTATTTAACTTTTCGGCTCTCGCCTCCAGATTTGCAATATGGTTTTGCCATTGCGCCACAGCATTTCCTTGCCCAATATGCACCGTTGCAAAAATTGCCTCCCATAAAGCGTTTACTTGCTTATCTGCCGCCAAGCTTGGAAATACTTTTGCCGCCCATTTTGTAGATGGTACAGCAATAATCGACCATGCAATATCATCATTCATTACCGCTTTTCGATAATTCACAAGCGCACTTCCTGCTGCCTTTTGCTGTGTGGCAAGTTTTGCTACATCAATACCTGCTAATAAGTCTGGGTCCTCAGCATCAATCCATAATAATGCTCCTTGACGTGCAATTAATTCCTCACGCTGTGCAACAATCCACTGTGGAAACTTGTTAATCTCCTCTGTTGTTGCATGCTCAAAAAATGCGCGCTCAAATACTGCATCCGTTAAATTAACATGTACACGCCCTGCACCTGCCTCATATGCTTTTTCTACAACTAAGCGTGTAAAATCTAACGTATCTGTCGATGTATTAATTAATAAATACTGCCCCTGTTGAATGTTTACCCCTACGCGTACAGCTAGCTCCGCGTACTCAGCTAATTTCTCCTCAAATGTCATAGTAAATTTCTCCTTTATTTGTTAATTGTTTTTGAGTTTCCTTCGATTAGCTCACCTTTATGCCATATCTTTTGAATCGCTTTAAGTCCTAGTTCACGCAGCCATTTCTTATATGTTTTTTCATCGCGATATGATAGCAATGTCAACACTTCACCATCTGCACCAGCACGCCCTGTTCGACCAGAGCGGTGCGTATACTGCTCAATTGTACGGGGAACATCTACATGTATAACATGTGTTAATCCGGTAATATCTAATCCTCGTGCGGCAATATCTGTAGCAATTAAAATGCGAGCTTCGCCTTTGCGAAATGCATCTAATGTTTTCTTGCGCTCTTCCTTTTTCATATCAGAATGAAGCGCAACTATCGGTGCTTCTTTATAGGATAATTTACTTTGCTTCATTAGCACTTGGTCAATATTATTAGCAAATGCTAATGCGCGCACACCCGAAATATTTGCTAAGCGACGTAGCAAATCTGTTTTATCTCGCTCATCCACCTTTATAAATGAATGAACAATTTTACCGACCTTGACCATATCTTCAGGCTTAATTTTAATATTTACTGGCTCAAACATTAGTCGTTCTGCTACAATTTCAATTTCCTCTGTAATTGTCGCCGACACGACAACAACTTGGCGCCCATATGCTGCCCCATCTATAAATGACTTTACAACAACACGATATTCACGGCTTAATAGCTGATCACACTCATCAAGTACAACCGTTTCAATTTCCTTTAATTTTAGCTTTCCGGAACGGGCTAGCTCATTTAAGCGCCCTGGCGTACCTACAACAATTGTCGGCTTCTTTTTCAGCTTTTCAATTTGACGGGCTGCATTTGCTCCACCAATTAATTGCTGGACGGTAATTTCTGACCCTTCAGTCCACTCACGAATGACATTTACAATTTGCATTGCTAGCTCTTGCGATGGTGCAACGATAAGTGCCTGTGTCTGTTTTTTGCTACCGTTTACTTTATTTAAAATCGGAAGTACATATGCTAATGTTTTTCCTGAACCAGTTGGTGATTCTGCTACGATATCTTTCCCATCTAGCATTGCTGGAATCATTTCCTGCTGAATTTTCATTTCTTGCTCAAATGTCCACTTTTTTTGTAATGTTTCGTTCAATAATTGAATCGCCGACATGATTATACCCACCTTCATCTTACTTATTGTATTAGTTAGTGTATCATATTTTTTCATATAAACGATAGCGTCCCAAATGCTCGCGGTTGCTGACATTTGGGACGCTATCTGTAGACATGTTTTTTAAAAAAGGTTTAAGGGAACTCTTTATTTTTTAAAGCGTGCCTAATATTTCGTTGATTTCCGTTGCGGGGGACGCTTTCCTCGGGGTGCGGCTTCAACTAATTTATTTCGGCATTTGCCGAAATAAATGGATTTTCAGCTCGCACTAATCCCGATGGAGTCGCCCCCTCCACTGCAATCAACGAGTGTATGCCTAATAAAAGGGATTTACCCCCAATAAAACACGCTAATTAATAGGCAATATTTACATAATGAAAACATCTAAATTCAAAACATTCTATCTCTAAAAAAACTCATTAAAAAAATAACTAGCTTCTCTTTTTGACAAAAGAAAAACACCGTTAAAATCAGTGTTTTCCTTTCATTTTCAAAATGGCTTTCCCTATCGTTCACAAGAACATATTTTATCATAACACCATATGCCAGCGTGCAAAATGCCGTGCAGTGACCGGCATTTTGCACGCCTCTAATCCACTACTTCATAGCCACATGCAATAATCGCTGCTTCTGCAAGAACGAGTAGTGAGTCAATATAGCCTGCCCCTAAACGCAGCTCCTTATTAACGATTGATAGCTCCGTACAGCCTAACACAATAAAATCGCATTGCTCCTGCCACAATTCCTCTTCAATTGGTTGCCACAATTCCCTACTCACATCTTTGCCTGCTTTCACATAATCATAAATAACAGTCATTAACTGTTGCTGCATTGCCTTTTTTAGCAAAACTGGCTCAATATCTACCTCTTGCAATGCTTGTTGATATACGCCTGCCGCTAAAGTGCCATCTGTCGCTAAAACCCCTACTCTCATTGCCCTATGCTTACTTGCACGTTTAGCCGTCTCTCGAATCATATGCAAAATCGGCACAGGACAAGCTTCCTGCATATCGTCATAAAAAGTATGCGCCGTATTGCATGGGATACAAATAATATCAGCACCATATGCAGCAAGCTTTTGTGCATCTCGCTGCAAGTATGGTACAGGGTTTTCTTTTGTTCTATCTAAAATATAAGCCGTGCGATCAGGAATTGTTGTGTCATTATCGATGATTGTGTGTATATGCTCTTGGTCTTTATTTGCTAGCGTTCGGCGCACAATCATTTCGCCGATAAACATTGTTGCAAGCGGACCTACACCGCCAATAATACCTAGTGTTTTTTTCATCTATTCAGTCAAACCTTTATTGTTAAAGTATTTCTTATATTTTCGATAGTAATTTAAGCTGTTGAGTGTAAGCTTTGCCCAACGCTTCATATTCATATCCTTGCTATAAAATAAGGAGTTAGTAAATTTCCCTTGACGAATTAAGCTTTTCGCTTCCATTTTCATTTTTTCATTGGAAGCATATTTGAACAATACGCCTTTCGGAATAATCATCCATAAGTGAGGGTTGTCGCCATATGTTAACTGCTGCTTAATATTTAACATATAATCATCCGCGACATATTTCATTAAATTATAGCCAGCCGCTGTTACATAATAGCTAGAGCGACCGTTACGTAAATTGATTTCAAATAGCTTATACTGTCCATCGCGCGTATCGTATTTCATATCAAAGTTAGCAAAGCCTGTGTAGCCAATATCCTCTAAAAAGAAGCGTACTTGGTCCATTAACTCCTTATCATACGTCGTAATAATCGCTGCATAGCTCCCAATACCTTCGGGTGAATGCTCCTCTAAAATTGGGTTGCCTAAGCACATTAGCTTCACTTTTCCATCCTTCCCTACATACGCATTAAGTACACGCATATACGAATCATCGCCGGGAATAAACTCCTGAATAATTAATGTATCCTGATAGCTCGATTGATAAATTGCCTTTAAAATAGCCTTTTGCTCAGCCTCATCATGCGCTACGAATACTTTCTTTTTTCCTGGGAATGAGCAGGCCCAATAAGCTACCGAGTTCGAGGCTTTAATAATAATTGGGTAGCTAAAAGGGGGCTCAAAATGCTCATAGTTTTCCACTGTCACGGTTGTTGTACCCGGATATTTAAAGCCATATTTATCACACATTTTATAGAAGTTTTCCTTCAATAAAATTTGATCCATTAGCTCTTCATCGATATACGGCACGGTGAAATAGTTTTGTAGTGCTGGTTTATTTTTAATAATTAATTTTGCATAATCATCACCACATGCTAATAATAACAGTTTTTTCCCCTCATATTGCTGTGCTATTTTTTCTAAGGCAGGTAAAAATACATCATCTTCATTTAAACGGTCAATTGCTTGGAAGTTTAAAATACTGCTATCTTGCGTGGCTGTTAAATGTGAGCGCCCTAGTACAAGCGGGCGAATACCGTATGCCTCAAAAAAAGAACGAGCCATACCATAAGCGTTCATATCTGATCCTAATAATATTGGTAAAAATGGTTGTTCCATTAATTTTTTCAACTCTCTTTATTTTGTTTTATAGGCTTTAGTGTATCATATTTTAGCCATTTCTTACGCAAAAACTCTTTACAAAAAGACAAAAACATAAAAACAGGCTATTATATTTATAGCAAAAATGTGGATTTACCTTCCCTAGCTTAAATCTGTATTTTCAACTTCTTTCAGCGGATGTTTGGACACCCACTGATAAAGAAGAACTCAGCCTAAAACAAGTGCTTGCTAAGATAACGAATAAGTGACTAACATTGTGCTAACCTGACTTGCGGTGGATGTCATAAATTTTGCAGAGATGACTGCGTGATGCAGACCGGTTAAACATTGCTACAGGATGTGACGGTTTTATGTGAACTTCCACTAAACAGCTCGGAAAAATCTGGACTAGAGTTAATCAAGGCGTAATTGATTACTCATTGCTATGTCTAGACCAACTAGAGTTTTTATAATTTAATAAAACAAGCGTTAGTTTTCCACATAATAAATACAGAGAAGGAAGTGATACGATGCAACAAACTGCTGAACAGCTACAAGCGCTAGAATTAGAAATTATACAAACATTAGACATGCTAATCCATTTAGCAATAGAGGAAAAGCATGCTGAAATGAATATAGCCTTTGCTAAATTACTAGCAAAAGTACAGGAGGCTAGCTTGATAGATTATCAACTTAACATACTTGTCGAGCCACAAGCCTACGCGACTGAAACATGTCTCCTCCTACAAAGCTTGCAAGAAGCAAAATCAAAGCCGCGCAAAAGGCATAAGCTTCTAACACATCGCATGATCCTGAAAATATGGCTCCGTAAAAATCAACTTTTCAGAAAAGAATTTTTGCCGCAAATGTTCTAGGCTGACATCTTCACACACCCTTTGCAACGAGTAACCGCAGGTACACGTTCTTTTTTATGCCAAAAGCAAAGCGACAGGCACATATGTTTTTTAGCGAATATTGAATTTGAAGGCTAAAATCGTCTGAAAAGGAGCTGCCCAAAACAACTTTTGGGACAGCTCCTAGTTTTTTAGCTCATATTGTTTATTTTTCCATTGCTGAAACCAGCTTATTATCTCTACATCGGGCTCTATCGCGAGCTGTTCTTTGAGCATTTTCTCTAACAATACATACTGCTCCTCAACCGCACTCTTATTCCCAATTGCATCATAGAGCTTCATCAATGTGAAATAATGCGATTCCTCCTCTATATTTAGCTTTTGTAGCTTCTTTTCAATTGCAATTGCACGTTCAAATTTTTGTTCTTTTATATAAAATTCACTCAACTCTAGTGCACGTTGGAGCCACAATCGTTTTAAATGCTCTCGCTCACTTTCTGCCCAAATATAATCACAATCATTTAAAAAGTGCTCCTTATAAGCATTTACAGCCTCCTCATGCTTTTCATATGTAGCATTTGAAAGAGCTGGTAATGCTTTAAGCTGCTTTCTCCATTCATGAACATCCACAAGGACATTTCCTAATTGCAGCTGATAGCCTGAATCAAATAATGGGCTAGAGATTGAAATATCATGCAAATTATATTTTTTTAATGTTTGGCGAATGGTAGAAATTGTTGTGTATAGGTGATTTACAGCCTTATTGACGTCCACACCTTCCCAAAACATTTCTAGTAATGCATCTCTCAAAATTGTTTTTTCATGATTAGATACCATATAAGCAAAAACTTCCTTTGCCTTCGCTGTGCGCCACTTCATTGCCTGCACTTGCCCGTCTGCTAGAACAACTTTAAGTCCACCAAAAAGTTGAAGTAAGGTGCTATTGTTTTTAGTTATTAGCTTATTGCTATAGATTGATTGCAATCTAGTCATCGTCTTATGCAATCGCTCTTTTCGTACAGGCTTTAGCATATAGTCAATCGCATGTACATTAAACGCATCAATTGCATAACGATCATATCCCGTAATAAAAACAACTTCCACATCCGGTTGAATTTCTTGAATTTTCTCGGCAAGCTCTAAGCCGTTTAAAACAGGCATTTCAATATCTGCAAAGATAATATCAGGCTTCAGTTCATTTATATTTTCCAAAACCTCTAATGGATTTGTAAATTCACCGACAATCTCAATCGGCTGTATTTCGCAATTGATTAATAGTTTCTTTAAACGTTGTATTGGTAAAATTTCATCATCTACAAGTATTACCCTCAAGGTACATCCTTCCTCCTTCCAATTATCACCTTTACAATATTGACCTTAATTCGAAAATTAAAGGAAACACCCTTGTGAAACAAATAAAAACTTCCTTGCAGCTCAAGAGTGATATAAGTCAGTTAATCATTGCGCGTATAGTACCATTTTGAGCTAACTTCGAGTAATTAGCGCGAAAAGAGTTAGCCCAATCATAATCCATTTTAAAATGGCTTTTACACTTTAGTACATCATATTATACTCTTGGTAAAGTCTAATATTTGATGTAACATACTTATATATCGGATGTTTAATAAATATTTTATTCGTAAATAAAAGTATTTCAATAAAAATGGAGCGATATTCTATGCTTACTAGAAATCGAAAATATAAACGAGTACTACAAATTACAATAATTTTTTCACTATTTATTGTATTACTTTTTTCTTTACGCTTTAGCTGGTTGCATTACTTTTCCTTTTCCAATGAAGCTGAGATTAACAAAGGCGTATTAGATTTCGAACAAATTCAAAACACTAGAGAGTTTAAAATGCATTTAGATGGTGAATGGGTTTTGTTCCCTAACATTTTACTTATTTCAAAAGATGCAATGCAATCTGGTACATCCCTTTATTCCCATTTGCCAGAAACATGGGATCCGTACCTTGAGCAAAAGCCAGGCCATGTGCCTTATGGTTCGTATTATTTAAAAATAATTAATGTGCCTGACTTGCCTATTATTTATAGCTTAACCATTCCAGCGAGCCTTTCACCTTACACTCTTTATGTGAACGAAAAATATACCGGTAGCCATGGAAAGCATACATTGAATCCTAAAAAACCATCTGAGGACCCTAGACCAGCTACTTTCCATTTTCAATTGCAGCCCGGCGATAATGAAATTATTATTTCTGGCTTTCATATGAATCAGCATCTACCAGGTGGATTAACAACATCACTTATTTTTGGCGATTCGTATTCTATCGATCAAATAAAATGGTATTCAATTATTGCACAAATAATCGTTTGCGCATTTATTGTTTTTTATGCCCTAAGTGCTATTTTACTATTAATTTTAGGAGTAAAGAGAAGTGCTATTGGCTATTTTTTACTTTTAATTACTTCCTTGTTTATGACTATTATTCTTTCCAGCGATAAGCTTCTTCTTTCGTATGTAAAAATCGACTGGGTATCATCAGCGAAAATATTACAGTTTTCCTATGCCATGATGTTACTTTGGCTGATATTGTTTTTTAATGAATTAACAAAAAAATACATTAAAACTAAAATATTAAACATTTTTGCTTTCATTTGCTTTGTTTATTTATTGTTGATTGCAACAATGCCAATTGATTTTATTTACTATATGGAATTTATATTTTATATGCTTTTCGTTATCACAGCAATTTTGCTAACAGTTTTTATTTATAAAATTGCTTTACTTCAGCGCAAAGGCTATATAATGTTGCTTTTAATAGCTGCGGCACTCATTAATCATAGTGTATTTTTAATCCTGAATCATTTTGTAACGACATCTTATACTTATTATCCATTTGATTTACTAATTGTTGTAACAGCTTTCTTAGCCTTTTGGTTTATTAGCTATTTTTATAAATCATCTAAATCGGAGCAACTTGCTAGCAATCTCCAACAAGAGATGTATAGGAAAGATGATTTTCTTGCCAATACGTCCAATGAGCTGCGTACACCTTTACAGCATATGCTAAGTATCGCCCAATCTTTATTAGCCCAAAAAGAACAGCATGACCTAAGGCTATTAGTAACAATTGGTCAGCATATGTCCTTTATGTTGGATGGTTTACTCGATTTGATTCACCTGAAAGAACAAACAATTAAACTGGAAATTACCCCTGTTAATATTAACCAGATTGTAACGAGTGTTTGTGATATGTTCCAACTAGCCATTAAAGACAAGCCGCTAAAGCTGCTTATTGATTTACCAGCAGATTTACCGCCAGTGCTAGCAGACGAAAATCGCCTTATTCAAGTATTCATTAATTTAATTCATAACGCGATTAAATTTACCGATGAAGGCTCTATTACAATTCATGCCAAAGTGTTAGGCAATCAGCTTTATATTTCTGTTATAGATACTGGGATTGGAATTGAGAAGAGCAAGCAATCTCTAATTTTTGAACCCTACGAGCAAGTTGAGGCGAATATCACCTCACATGCTCATATTGGCTTAGGGCTCGGTCTAAGCATTAGTAAAGAAATTATTGAATTGCATGGTGGCTCTCTTGATGTGACATCAACATTTGGGATTGGCTCTACCTTTACATTTTCTCTACCAATCGCAAAAGGGTTAACGCTTGGACAAAGTGAGTCTTCACTTGAACAAAGCAATAATTTATCAAAATATATCTTTTTACAAAATGATTTAACTGAAATTGTGCAGGAGCTCGCCGTTTCAGCTAGTGAGCATGTAGCAACAGCTAACCCAGCCCATATTTTGCTTGTCGATGCAGACCCTTTGAGCTTACAAGTATTATTAAAAGCTTTAACAACTGAGTTTTACCAAATCGAAACAGCAATGAACGGGATAGATGCACTTGCTAAAATTGAAAAACATAGCTTTGATTTAGTAATTTCAGATACGGTATTGCCACAAATGTCAGGCTATGAATTGGCAAAGCAAATTCGTCAACGATTCTCTATTTCAGAGCTACCTATTTTATTTTTAACGGCGCGCCAGCAAAGTGAAGATATTCGACTTGCCTTTTTAAACGGCGCAAATGACTATGTGAAAAAACCAATTGAATATGTTGAGTTGAAATCTCGCGTCGATGCGCTTATTCAAGTAAAACAATCTAGTGAGGAGCGATTACGCTTCGAGGCTGCATGGTTACAGGCACAAATTCAGCCACATTTTTTCTTCAACACACTCAACGCAATTATTTCATTGCATAATGTCGACAATGAAAAAATGGAGGAGCTATTACTCGCCTTCAACGACTATTTACAAATGAGCTTTAATTTCGAAAATGTTGACTTGCTCGTGCCTATTGATTATGAATTAAGGCTTGTGCGCTCTTACATGGCAATTGAACAAATTCGTTTTGATAATCGAATTGCAATCGTATGGGATATTCCAGATAATATTGCATTTTCTGTCCCGCCTTTAGCGCTACAAACACTTGTCGAAAACGCGGTGCGCCATGGTCTATTAAGCCGTCCAGAAGGTGGTACAGTTACACTGCGAATTATAGAACATGCCGAACATTATCTAGTCGAAATTATCGACGATGGCGTTGGCTTTGAGAAAAAGTTAATTGACCCAAAAGAAAGTGTTGGACTTACTAATACGGAGCAACGTTTAAAGCAATTATTTGGCGTAACGCTAACCATTGATAGTGTTGTCGGAAAAGGGACAACAATTTCCTTCCCGATTCCGAAAGAAAATCATTAAGCTTATTTTCAATTCAACTACAAAGATTTTCAAATACTTCAATAGAATGCAGCTAGCTAACACTTTTATTTACCGACAGCCGTTTGCACTTTACCCCGCATTAACGGGCAGTAAGAGACTTAAGTGAAAATCAGCTTCAGAATAAATCCGAGGCCCACTGCCCGTAAATGCCCGATTGGTTCAACTAACAATCAGTGGGGAAAAGCATCCACTGATTGAAGTTTCACTTTACCCCGCATTAACGGGCAGTAAAAGACTCAAGTGAAAATCAGCTTTAGAATAAGTCCGAGGTCCACTGCCCGTAAATGCCCGATTGGTTCAACTAACAATCAGTGGAGAAAAGCATCCACTGATTGAAGTTTCACTTTACCCCGCATTAACGGGCAGTAAGAGACTTAAGTGAAAATCGGCTTCAGAATAAGTCCGAGGTCCACTGCCCGTAAATGCCCGATTGGTTCAACTAACAATCAGTGGGGAAAAGCATCCACTGATTGAAGTTTCACTATATTGAAGTATTTATTTAAAGCAAGCTTGAATACTCAAAACAAGCCTGCTTTACCCTTATATTCGATTTTGTAACTTCTTTTTTCGTTTATTTTGCCATTGCTGATACCAGCTCGTTACTTCCTTGCTTGGCTCTATTGCTAATTGCTCCTCTAATACTTGCTTTAATAATGTATATTGCTCTTCGACTGCCTCAGCGTTATTTAATATGTCATATAGCTTCATTAACGTGAAGTACTGTAACTCCTCATCTACATCAAGTAATTGCAGTTTTTTTTCAACTGCAATTGCTCGTTCATACATTTGCTCCTGTATATAAAATTCACTAAGCTGTGAGGCATGCTGACGCCACATTTTCTTCAAACGCTCTCGCTCACTTTCAGCCCAAATATAATCACAATCCATTAAAAAATGATTTTTATACGCATTAAATACACGCTCGTGCTCCTCGTATGTATCCTTTGTCAAATTCGGAAGTGCTTTCAACTGCTTTATCCATTCATCTACATCAACAAGTACACTACCAAGCTGCAATTGATAACCTGAATCAAGCAATAAACTAGATATTTGCACATCCAAACCGTATTGCTTTAATGTTTTCCTAATAGTATAAATCGTTGTATAGAGCTGCTTTATCGATTTCTCTATATCTACCTCAGACCAAAACAATTCGAGTAGCATATCCCTTGATATAGATTTTTCATGTCGAGATAATATATAAGAAAAAATTTCCTTTGCCTTTGCTGTACGCCACTTCATTGATTGCTCTTGACCGTCCGAGGTTACAACCTTAAGCCCTCCAAAAAGTTGAAGAGAAGTACTATTGCTCTTCTGCATCTGCTTATCACTAAGGATTGTTTGAAGTCTCGCCAGCGTTCTATGCACTCGCTCCTTCTGTACAGGCTTCAACATATAATCAATTGCATGAATATTAAATGCATCTATCGCATAACGATCAAATCCAGTAATAAATACAATTTCCACAGACGGCTGTATTTCTTGAATTTTTTCAGCAAGCTCCAATCCGTTTAAAACAGGCATTTCAATATCTGAAAATATAACATCAGGCTGCAAGCTTTTAATATTTTCATATGCTTCGATTGGGTCATTGTATTCTCCAACGATATCAATTTTCAGTAACTCATTTTCCAATAATAATTTTTTCAACAGAGATATTGGTAATTTCTCGTCATCTATTAATAATACTCTCAACAAGCGTACTCCTTCCTTTTTTCACCTAATATGTTAAATAAATTGACACCTCTTTATATTTCTACTAACTTATTACAATATTAACTATTGGTTAAGCTCTCTATTTAGTGTAACATATTTTTATATCGTACTAATTCGTCAACATTTAATTGGAAATTAAAAGAAAATATGGAGTTCTATTAATTATGATAAAAAAACAGGATTATTATTACAAGCTGAAAATTATTGCTATCGCTTTGCTATTTTTTTTACTGCTTTTTTTTATGCGCTTAAGTTGGGTCAACTATTTTTCATTCGCAGACGAAGTCGAAATTCAACAAGGGGTTATGGATTTTGAACAAATTAATAACAGCAAAAGCTTCAAAGTGTATCTTGATGGAGAGTGGGAGTTTTTCCCCAACACTATACTTGTTACGACAAAAAATAAAAATTCCACTCCTCTATACTCACATTTACCCGAAACATGGGACACGTACATAAAACGCAAACCTGCTACGACACCTCATGGCTCATACTATTTAAAAATTACCAATGCACCAGATTCAGACACACTTTACGGTCTGACAATACCTGCTAGCCTATCCTCCTATACACTTTCTGTTAATAATACACAAGTTGGTGGATACGGTAACTTGGTTAATTTAAGAAAAACTGGCACGGATACTAGACCTGTTACTTATTATTTTTCACTACAACCTGGAGATAATGAAATTATTATTGCCGGCTTTCACACAAATGAGCATACATCTGGCGGTTTAACAAAATCACTTGTTTTTGGTGATTTGCATTCTATCGAAAATTTAAAGTGGTATTCTGCTGTTACACAAATTATTGTTTGTGCTATTTTTCTGTTTTATCTACTTTATACGATTTTACTATTTATTATTGGTATACGAGAAACTGTGTTGCTCTATTTTTCATTACTCGTTCTATCAACATTTGTTACGATTGTTGTATCTAGCAATAAGTTACTTTTATGGTATGTACCGCTCGATTGGATTTCGTCGACGAAACTGTTTTTCTTTTCATATATTATGACGATGCTTTGGTTTATTTTATTTTTAAATGAGTTAATAAAAAACTTTGTGAATACAAAACTACTGAATACGGTTATCGCCTTTTGCTTTATTTACTTATTATTTATAGCGGTTGCACCTATTGACTATATTTTCTATACAGAAATAATTTTCTATTTATTATTTTTCATTTCACCTATCATTCTAGCAATGATTATTTATAAAGTAGCGATATCTAGACAGAGAGGCACAATCATACTGCTTTTAACAGCTACAGCGATTATTAATAACTCATTATTTATTATTATTAATCGATCATTAACAACACCCTATAGTCATTATCCTTTTGATTTGCTCATTGCGATTACAGCCTTATCTGGTTTTTGGTTTATGCGTTATTTTCATATATCTGTTCAATCAAAGCAGCTTTCCATTAAGCTTCAACAAGAAATGTATCGCAAGGATGATTTTCTCGCTAATACATCTCATGAACTGCGTACACCGCTCCAGCATATGCTAAGTATTGCGCAATCGCTATTAGCAAAAAAAGAGCAGCATGATTTAAGACTTTTAGTGACAATCGGTCATCATATGTCGTTTATGCTGGACGGTTTACTAGATTTAATTCATCTAAAAGAACGAACGCTTAATTTGCAAATTAAGCCAATTAACATACAACATATTGCGGCAAGCGTTTGCGATATGTTTCAGCTTACAATTAAAGGAAATCCAATAAAACTCATTATTGACTTACCGCCAGATTTACCACCAGTGCTGGCTGATGAAAATCGACTTATTCAAGTGTTTATTAACTTAATTCATAATGCCATTAAATTTACCGAACAAGGCACTATAACAATTCATGCCAAAGCGATAGGCAATCAGCTATTTATTTCTATTACAGACACAGGGATTGGAATTGAAAAGAGCAAGCAAGCACTTATATTTGAACCGTATGAGCAAGCTGACGCAAATGTTAAATCCTCTCGCCATATAGGATTGGGGCTCGGATTAAGCATTTGCAAAGAAATTATAGACTTACATGATGGCTCCCTTACTGTGACTTCTGTAATTAATGAAGGTTCTTGCTTTACATTTTCTTTACCAATTGCAAAGGGCTTAACAGTAAATCAGGTTGAGGCTACTACTAGCAGTACATTATCGAAGTATATTTTTTTACAGGATGATTTAACCGTTGTGGAGCAGGAACTGGCTTCCACAGAGGATAAAGCTACTCCCCCAGTTAGCTTGGCAAATATTTTAATTGTGGATGCAGATCCTTTAAGCTTACAAGTACTATTGAAAGTGTTATCAACAGCTTCCTATAAAATTGATACAGCCTTAAATGGCACAGAAGCCCTTGAAAAAATTTGTGAACATAGCTATGATTTAGTGATTTCAGATATTATGTTGCCACATATGTCAGGCTATGAATTAGCGAAACAAATTCGCGAGCAATTTTCAATTTCAGAACTACCTATTTTATTCTTAACAGCGCGTCAACAAAGTGAAGATATTCGACTTGCTTTCTTAAATGGTGCAAATGACTATGTGAAAAAGCCAATTGAATATATTGAGCTCAAATCACGTGTCGATGCACTTATTCAAGTAAAGCAGTCAAGTGAGGAGCGATTGCGCTTTGAGGCTGCATGGCTGCAAGCACAAATTCAGCCTCACTTCTTCTTCAACACATTAAATGCAATTATTTCCTTGCACGGTGTGGATAATAACAAGATGGAGAAGCTATTACTTGCCTTCGGTAATTATTTACAAATGAGCTTCGACTTTCAAAATGTAGATTTAGTTGTCCCAATTGAGTATGAGTTAAAGCTTGTACGCTCTTATTTAGAAATTGAACAAATTCGCTTTGGGGATAGGATTCAAATTATATGGGATATACCTAAGGGCTTAATATTAAATGTGCCACCCCTCTCTATTCAAACATTAGTAGAAAACGCAATCCGTCACGGCATTTCACCACAGCGGGAAGGCGGTACGATTACGATTCGTATTACGGAATCTGTCGAAGAATATAAAGTAAAGATTATTGACAACGGAGCTGGCTTTAATACATCTGGTCCTCGCAAGCAAGGCGGTGTTGGTCTCATTAATACCGAACAGCGCATAAAACAAATTTTCGGCACAGAGCTAGTTATAGAAAGTATGGTTGGAGTTGGAACAACAGTTACATTTATCATCCCCAACTCCCACACCTCTTTAATTAAATAAATGCTAAAATAAAGTGTCGGGCAAGGGACTGTCCAAAAAGCCGTGCATAGCCTGCATTTTGGACAGTAGCGATGATGTTTCGCAAAATGTTGATTCATATAAGCAGAGAACGCCTCTTTTAAAAATAGGATGAACATGGGTTTTAGCAACGTTATCCTCCAGTAAAAGGGAAGCGATGAAAACATTTATTTCAATAAGGTGTCAAAACAAAATGGACTTTTCGGACAACTCCCTAACCCGATACTTTTTATAGAAAAATTTTAGTTCCTCCATAATCCAAACTTTCTTTCATTCAAAATACAATCATTTTTAATTTCTCCTCACGATATACACGAAGCTGCCCAAGAAGGATTCGCATTGAAAGTGGGATTTTCGCTTCTTCTCTTTCACTTACAGGAAACACTGCTCAATCCTTTGTTTTACTCATTTTCAGAGAAAGCCCTCTAGCAGCCCTTTTGCTAAAGCACCATCGGCAGCATCCAAAATGTTAGCTATACACAGCATTTAGGAAGCCCCCTTTGAGGTTTGTTTAATATTTCGAATGCTTCTTTAGCGCCCTATATCTCAAGGGATATTCCCCCTTGCCGTTAAGGGCTTAAAAAACTAAGATGAAGAATGAGGTGATTTCATTGCAATATGCAATTTTTGGAGATTTACATTCACATAAAAAGCATACAGAGCTTGTCTTACAGCATATACAGGAGGTTGCGCCAGATGCTGCGTTGCTCGCTCTAGGCGATTTATATGAGTGCATAATAGGCAAGCGCAAGGCATTAACAGCTCGCAATATTCCTTTAAAGGAAGCGGCAATTATTAAAAAGGAGTTTGAGAGGTTACTAACCTTTCCTTCTGTTATTGGCAATCAAGAAGAGCGTATCGCTCTTGTAACAGGCTCACAGTATTTTTTACAATATGAGGAAAAGCTTTATATAGAGAATGCTATGCTTATTCATGGGCATCAATTTGAGTGGAATGAGCAATTTGAGCCGACCTTCCCACAATTTAATACCCCATTAGTCTTTTTTGGTCATAGCCATCGAGCAGCTATTTATATTGATGGTACACGCACAGCAGTTCCCTATCATCAACCCCTCTTTGTCGGGGACAGGCATTATGTAATTAATGTGGGAGCTGTTGTTGAAACACTGGATTGGTGCTTGTATGATAGCGAGGCAATGACTGTTACATTTATGCGGGTAACGTAATTGATTAGAAAGTGGAAGAAGCAGTTGGGGCTGTCCAAAAAGCTATGCATAGCCGGCATTTTGGACAGTAGCGATGATGTTTCACAAAATGTTGATCCATATAAACAGAAAACGCCTCTTTTAAAAATGGGATGGGCATTGGTTTAGCTGCGTTATCCCTCAGTAAAAGGGAAGGGATGAAAACATTTATTTCAATGCGGTGTCAAAAAAACGGGCTTTTCGGACAACTCCTTTTGCTGATGTTTCATCAAAGAATTATATAGATAAAATAGAACTTCGCAGCTTTCTTTTAATTTTAAAAGAAAATAAGGAGAAAGCCAATTTCTAACTGTGTCGAGAAAAAGCTCCACTTTGAGACAGCCCGCTTCGTTTTTTTCCCTATTAACCGGGTATTCGGTGATTTACTTTATATATTTTTTCTTTTCATTAATGAATATAACCTGTAGTTCCTGTAATTTCTCAATTACAATATTGGATACTACTGTTAGCTTGTCTAAATAATTTTCTGCTAATTTTCTGTCGCCCTGATGATAGGCTCTGATTGCTTTTTTGGCAATATCATGTACTTCAATATGGGGTTGCTCTAACTCTTTATATGCTCGTTCATTTGCTAATAATTCCTTGCCAATACCGTAATACCATATACCTAATCGTGATTCTTTTGGTGATTCAATATCGCTTTCAGTCATTTGCTCGAAGCCAAGCATTAAATTATAAATGCGCCAGCGCCATAAAAGATGGTCGGTAATATTGAGTGCGATAATATCCTCTTGGCTGAGAATAAAGTTTTTCGCAATTGTCGTCGAACGATATTCCTCAATCATTTTACTAAGCTTATAAATCGCTGCACCCGTATCAAAAGTAATGTCCTTGCTGTGAACTGTGCTGTCTCGAAGATTATGATTGCGCGTCGAAATATCTGAAGCGACTGTTGCTTGATGCTGCGTAGCCGTCGCAATCTCAGTAAAATGAGCTCCCTGCTCCTGTAAGCTTTGATTTAATGCTGACAAGGTTTGTGAAATACGAAGCACATCGGATACACCTTCATGTAAATCCTGTGCAGATTGCTTTGTAAGTAGTTCAATATTATTCGTAATATGTAAAAGCTCTTGAATATCAGTGTTAATTGCTTCTACAGATTGTTTAGTATCGTCCGCTAGCTTTCTGATTTCATCCGCTACTACAGCAAAGCCTTTGCCCGCCTCTCCTGCACGTGCTGCCTCAATTGACGCATTTAATGCTAGTAAATTTGTTTGGTCAGCAATGCCTTTAATTAATGTGATTAATTGTGTAACCCGTGTCACACGCTCCATTAACTGCCCAACATCTTGCTGCACCTGCTGTTGTCCTCGGTCCGTTTGTTGCAGCATAGCAGTAATGTCCTCTAACGCAGTTATATCCTCACCTAATTTGCCTAGCGAGTGCTGGGTGCTTTGTGATATTTCCTCAATAGAGGCGGATACTTCCTCAATACTTGCGTCTAGCTCGCCCATTAAGTCACTTGTCGAAATAATGTCCTGCTGTTGCGTGCCTTGAAAATCTACTAACTCCTTAATTTGCTCAAGCTCTGTGTTGTATTGAATAATTTCTCCTAAACCATTTACTACCGAGCTACCCTGTATTTCAATATATGTTTCGACAATAATTTGTTGGTCAATTGTTACTAAACTATCGTAGGCTAAAATAATATCTAGCATTTGCACAGGATTTTTCCGATATTCTTTCACAATAAGCGGAATGATTAATTGATTAATTAATGTGTAGGCTGAAATCATCCAGTTTGGCAATACGCCTATCCGTGCATGTGTATAAGCAATTTGCCTACGTTTAAAAACATAATCAATATTTAGTTCATCTTCAAACAAGCTTTTAAAATGTTGGTCAAAAACTTTCTTTAAACGCTCTATAGAAGTATGCTGATGGATAATTTGATTGAACTCTTCAATATCCAACAAACGACTATAAAAATTATCTAATATATACTGGTGATGCTGATGATAAATATCAGCTATCCTTTTTACGGATTCTCGTCGAATTTGAGAAACAGCTAGAAAATCTAGCTTTTCCTGAAAACGTTCGTTTGTTTTAATATCTGAATATTGCTGCTGGTGAAAGTAATCGTACTGTTCAATGCCTTTTTTTCTACCAAACATAGCTTATTCATTTCCCTTCTGCCAGATATTTTTCCTCTAGACGAAACCTAAACAATTTGCTAATGGACAATCAACCGAATTTTTGACGATAACCGCATTTTTTACATAATTCCTCTACTGCCTCACGGCGAGAAAAACCCTCTACGATGCGATTCGCCCGCTCACTATCGACAATATCGCTAAACGATGTTTCATGGATATTTCCTAAATCAATAACGCCCTCTCCGTCTAGACAACAAGGAACTACTGTCCCATCTACTAAAATAGCAGCATGGCTACGAAGTGCATGGCAAAAGCCTTTACCGTCATCCTCTGGTGCTAGAAGGCTTGGCCACCTAAATTCATGGTCTTGGTTTAAATAAATATTGCGTGCAATTTTTATACCCTTCCCCGGCTCCACACGCTCCTCAATCAAATAGTCTAAATGATATTCGCGTTCAAGCATTTCTAACGTTTCTCGGTTTCTTCTTGCCACAATATCGGGAACCTCATTTTTCTGTAAATTCCATAATCGATAGGAGATGATGACATTATGCTGTTGAACCTCACGTACAAAATGTAAAATATCACCTAAATATTTTTCTCGATTTTCAGAACCTTCATGACCGTCAAAACTGTGGAGGGAAAAATTAATTTGGCGCAAAGCAGGCTTCCCTAATAGCTTGTGGAAATTTTTTTTTATGAGTGTGCCATTCGTTGTAATGTTAACTTTAAAGCCTTTTTCATGTGCGGCATCAAGCAACTGATCAATGCGTGGGTGAAGTAATGGCTCTCCCTTGACATGTAAATAGATATATTTTGTATGTGGCCTAATTTCATCTAATATTTTATTAAATTGCTCTAATTTAATTAAGCCTTTTGCTCTTGCAGTTGGTGGGCAAAAGCTACAGGCTAAATTGCAAACGCTTGTTATTTCGATATACACTTTTTTAAATGTTTTCATATATAAATCACCATTTCAAAATTATTCGCCTACTCTATCTTATCAAATTTTTATTTCTTTGCATGTGAAATGCTTCACTGCCAAACGCAACTTTCCTGTATATTTCCTCTCTTTCGTAGCCATATTTAAGAAGAGGAGGAATGTATATTGACTATGACTGAAAATACACTAGCAATTTATGCTTTAGGCGGTATGAATGAAATTGGCAAAAACATGTATGTAATTGAATGTGAGGAAGATATTTTTATTATTGATTGCGGCGCTAAATTTGCGAATAATAATTTGTTAGGCGTGGATTTAATCGTTCCAGATATCACTTATTTACAGCAGCAGCATGCCCGTATTCGTGCACTGATTGTAACACATGGGCACGAGGATCATATTGGTGGAATTCCATATGTTTTACAAAGATTGAATGTGCCTATTTATGCGAGTCGTTTTACACTTGGCTTAATTGAATTGAAATTGAAGGAGCATAAGCTTTTACGGGACACACAGTTAATCGAAATTGATGAAAATGCAAGCCTGCAATTTTCATCAGCAACAATTAGCTTTTTTAACATAAACCATAGTATACCCGATTGCTTAGGCATTGTTTTTCAGACAGCACAAGGAAATATTGTGCATACGGGAGATTTTAAATTTGATTTCACGCCCGTCAACGATAAAGCGTCTGATATTCATAAAATGGCGGCTATTGGAGAACGAGGAGTACTGGCGCTTATTTCTGAAAGCACCAATGCAGAGCGCCCTGGTATGACACCATCCGAGCAGCTTGTAGGTGAAAATCTAAAAGATGCTTTCACGAAGGCGACAAATAAAATTTTCGTGACGACCTTTGCCTCCAACGTCAATCGGATACAGCAAATCGTTGAAGCAACGATTGACACAAATCGCAGGCTTGTCTTACTAGGGCGCAGTATGGTAAATGTCGTATCTGTCGCCATTGAGCGAGGTTATTTACGCATTCCACATCGCTTATTAGTCGATGTACGCGAGGCCCAGCACCTTGCTCCAGAGCAAATTGTCGTTTTATGTACTGGGAGTCAGGGCGAGCCACTTGCTGCACTTGCCCGTTTAGCTAATGGGCGACAGCGCGACTTGCAAGTGCACCAAAACGATACAGTTATTTTTGCAACTTCACCTATACCGGGAAATGAAAAAAATGTTTCTAAAATTATCGACGATTTATTTTATCTCGGTGCAAATGTTATTTACGGTTCAGCTAGCACAACAGGCATGCACGTTTCTGGACACGGCTATCAAGAAGATTTAAAGCTCATGCTGACACTTATGAAGCCTAAATATTTGATTCCGATACACGGGGAATATCGCATGCTTTACAAACACCGACAGTTAGCGCAATCAGTTGGTGTAGAGGCTGAAAATATTTTCATTTTGAAAAACGGAGAGGTTGTCGATTTTATACAATCCACTGCGCAGCAAACACGCCTTGTTCACGCTGGAGAAACATATGTGGATGGAGTAGGCACTGGAGAGGTTGAAAATATCGTCCTGCGCGATCGTCAGCAGCTAGCTGAAGATGGCATGCTCGTTATCGTCTTAACTCTTGATCAAGAAAACGGACAACCACTAGCTGCCCCTGACACGATTTCACGAGGCTTTGTTTATGCAAAAAATGCAGAGGGCCTACTGTTGGAAATAAACGACCTCGTCCTCGCATCTATTCAGCCATTTAAAGATATAAATATTAGAGGTATGCAGCACGCCATCAAAAAATCAGTTGGTCAATACCTTTTCACTGTAACACGTAAAAAACCAATGATTTTGCCAATTATTATTGCCGTTTGAAAAAGGGCGTGCAAAAAACCGTGCAGTTGCCTGCTTTTTGCACGCTGTTGGTAGTGTTTCTTGAAAGAATTCACTCGGATAAAATAGCAAGTGGATTCTTTGAAAATAGGAGAATCACTCGATTTAGCAGATTTCCCTTCGAATGAAAGTGAATAAATGATAATTGAAAAGATGGGGCTGCCTTTTTGGACAGCCCCTCTCTAAATGAAAGCGAAGAAACGAAAATTTCCCTTTCACTATAAAAATAATTTTGTTTCTGCGGTATTGTCACTATTGTTGTCGTAGTAAACATCGGCTCCTGCGATTACTCGTCGCAGTAAATATTGTTGAAAGAAGTTAAATCATCTTTAATAGCGCTTCCTCTCCCGTCATTCCGGGTACAATCCCCTGTTTTTCTGCTTCATATGTGACGGATTCGAGGGGCGCCTTTAACAATTGATCAATTGTTTTTACCCCGACCGCGCGTCCAGCAATAATTTTACGTTCGGCTAAACGCTCATTTAATAACGTAATATCAAGCGCACCACACATTATATAGCCCTGATCATTCGACACGGTTAATAAAGTTGTGTTTGGCAAATAAACCGTGACTGCTGTAAAAGAATGTCCCTTAATATGCAAAGCTTCAATTGCGACGATATGCACCTCTCCTCTCTTGTTGTATACATATGGCAACAAGTGAAAAGATGTGCCTACGAAATTGTGTGTAAATTGTGTGAGTGCCTGGCACTATTTTCTACACGAGAACATCACAATCTCACCATCAACATACGTTTCTAAATGCACTGGGCGCCCCCATAATTTATAAATATAACGTAGCACTTCCTCTAAATATTGCTGGTCTAGCTCCATCCCTTCATAACAATGCTTTAAATAGAGCTCGCCACCTCGTTTAAAATCTCCATCCACCACAACAATATATGGGAAGCCACCGTTGACACGCATCGATACTAATTGATTGCTTATAGATTCATATTCTTTATCGGTAATGCGATATTCGTTGCCCTCTTTCGCAAATACGTATAAATCCTCTCGCTCCACAAGCTCCTTTGTTAAATAATTGCGTAGAAAGGATGTGTCTGAGTCGATTTCTCGCACTTCAAATATTTTCTCCCGTCCTGAGTTCGGCTTAATACCGCGCTTTTGCATCTCCTTTGTCGGTTTATTATAGCGCTCCTCAATATCCTCAAAAATTTTCAGACCGAGGTAGTATGGATTAATCGATGTTTTTGATGGCTGTACGACGCCCGCATTCAATTTTGCATAATCTAGCGTTTCCGCCGTTGTTAAATCTAGCTCTCTTAATATACGTTGATGCCAATAGGTTGCCCAGCCCTCATTCATAATTTTCGTTTCAAGCTGTGGCCAAAAATAAAGCATTTCCTCCCGCATCATCGTCAATATATCACGCTGCCAATCCTCAAGCTCTCGACTATGCTGTTCAATAAAAATAAGCAAATCCTTTTCTGGCTCTGGTGGGAATGCTTTCTTTTTTTGTGGCGACTCGGGCTTTTGACGTGGCTCGTCGATATGCCATAAATCATCGTATGGCGTAGAGCGAATATTTGGGGCTTCCTGTTTTTCTTCCTCTACGATTTGCGGACGGATAATAGCTGGGTCAATATGCTCTTGAATCGCTAGCACTGCATCTAAAAACTGTTCCACCTCATCTTTACCGTACAACAGCTCATACTTAGCAATGCGCTCTGCTGTTGCGGTCATACTTTCCACCATGTCGCGGCGCGTGTTGGAAAAACGCACATTATTTTTGAAAAAATCGCAATGCGCTAGCACATGTGCAATAATTAATTTATTTTGCGTTAATGTATTCGTATCAAGGAGAAATGCATAGCAAGGATTTGAATTAATAACAAGTTCGTAAATTTGACTTAAGCCTAAATCATATTGTAGCTTCATGCGATGAAATTGCTTGCCAAAGCTCCAATGCGTAAAACGTGTAGGCATACCGTAAGCACCAAATGTATAAATAATATCTGCAGGGCAAATTTCATAGCGCATCGGGAAAAAATCTAAGCCAAAACCAGTTGCCACCTCAGTAATTTCGTCAATCGCTTTTTGCAGCGCCTTTTCCATTACTGCACTCCTTCTTTTTTAAAAATGCTTTTTAGCGCATCGTAAACCTCTGATTTTCGCTTAATAATATAATGGCGAAACTTCGGATGCTCAATTTTACTATAAGCGGACATTAGTGCAGATGTTCTACTATAGGCATTCACCTCGCCATAACCAAACATGCTGGAAATTTCCATTAATTGCTCTATTAATTGTAGACAGCGCTCGTTATCTGATGATAGATTTTCTCCATCTGAAAAATGAACCGGATAAATATTGTAGCGTGATGGTGGGTATTTTTCATTTATTAATTGCAATGCTTTAGCATAGGCTGAGGAGCAAATCGTGCCGCCGCTTTCACCTTTCGTGAAAAACTCCTCTTCCGTTACAACTTTCGCCTCTGTATGGTGGGCGATAAATTCAATATCAACAGCACTATATTTCGTACGTAAAAAACGCGTCATCCAAAAGAAAAAATTTCGTGCACAAGTCTTTTCAAAAATACCCATCGAACCACTTGTATCCATCATTGCTAATACAACTGCACGCGATTCTGGTTTCACAACCTCATCCCATGTTTTAAAGCGTAAATCATCTTGGTGAATAGGGTTAATTGCCGGCTTTCCTTTCATCGCATTACGTTTAATTGCCGTTAAAATAGTCCGCTTTTTATCGATATTGCCCATTAGACCCTTTTTACGAATATCGTTAAACTCAATTTTATTTGTCGCTATATTTGCTACTTCTTTCTGTTGTAAATTAGGCAAAGCTAGCTGTTGAAATAATATTTCCTCCACATCCTCCAGCCGCACCTCTGCCTCGTAATAGTCTTTTCCCGCTTCCTTGCCTGCCTCTTTTCCTTGTCCTTGCTGTGCTTTACCATCCCGCGCAACGACATCGCCAACTTGGCTATCCCCCTGTCCTTGCCCAACATGCTTTGATTTATCTGTATTGTAACGAATTTTATATTCATCTAAAGAACGAATTGGAATTTTAATCACCTCTCGCCCCTTAGACAAAATAATGCTTTCCTCACTAATTAACTCTGGTAAATTATTTTTAATTGCCTCGTCAATTTTCTGTCGATGGCGTTCTTGGTCCTGATATCCTTTACGATGGAGGGACCAATTTTCTTTTGAGATAATGAACTGATGTTGCTGCTTGTCACTCATTTTATCCACACCCATCTGCAAATTCGCTTTTTTGAAACCTCTTACTGATTGAAGTTTCACTTTATACTATGCACCCTTGACCAAATTTTGAACTTTATTCTTGAAATAAATCAGTTATGATTAAAATCAACTACGCCCCAGCTAGCTCTTGTCCAAACTCTTTTCGAGCAAATGAGGGGAAGGTTAACCTAACGCCGACACAATAATTGACCTACGTCGTGCAGACCAATCTGTGATATTCGCCAGAAGTCTAGCCAACACGTTGTTGATTACTCAGCCGTTATTTTAGTTTGTAATGACCTTAGACTGGGTTCCTATTTTTCAACAAATGTTTGAACACCTGCTGAAAAATAGCCTAATAGATGCATTCTAACTGCCATCTATGAAGATGGGCAATTTCTGCATTCGATGCTTCGCTGTCGATACAAAAAGAGTTTGCTCCTGCGGTTACTCGTTCCAGAAAACAGTGTTGAAAGACGTTAATCGCTGTATAATAGAAATAGAGAAAACTAGAAAGAAGGTATTGCAAATGTGGGAGCAATGTATGATTGAAACAGCGCGTGGCACTTTTGAGGTGTTTAAAAAAGGGCATGGACAACCAGTATGTGTTACACATCTATATAGTGAATATGATGTACGAGGTAATATATTTGCAGATTTGTTCACGGAGCATGCGACAGTTTATTTAGTTAATTTAAGAGGCTGTGGCAATTCTACAGATGACCTTTCTAAATTTAACTATAGCATGGGACATACAGTTGATGATTTAGAAGCAATTCGTCTGGCGCTTAGATTGGAGAAATGGATATTTGCTGGGCACTCAACTGGGGGAATGCTGGCATTAAAATACGCCACAATGTATCCAAATAGTCTTGTACATATTGTTGCTGGAGGGTTATGTGCTTCTTCTGAATATATGCGACATCCTAGCAGTATCTATTGCCCAACTAACTCTAATAATCCGCGCATTAAGGAAATTATTGCGATGCTTAGAAATCCACAATCGACACTTGAAGAAAGACGTGCTGGTAACAAAGAATGGGCTTTAATGTCCCTCTATCATGAAAAGCATTATGACGCGATGTTAAGCCGTCCTAATAGTGGAAAAACCGTATCAAAACGGCTTGATTACTTTTCATATGAAGAGCTACCTACATATGACCTGCGACCTGAATTGCCGGATGCTGCTACGACAGCCTATATTTACTGCGGTTTGCACGATGCACAATGCCCGTATGAATTTTCTGCCGAGGCAGCCGAACTTATGCCGAATGCTACACTACAAACCTTTAGGCAGAGTAATCACTCGCCTTTCATCGAAGAAGAAAAAGAATTCCATCAATTTATAGCAACGACTTTTAAGTAAAAAGAGCAGTATGGGAAAATCGTTTCCCATACTGCTCTTTTTGGTTTCTATTCCATGTTTTTAAGGTTTTATTCCACGTTTCCGAGCCTTTATTCCACGTTTTTTTAGATTTATTCCACGTTCTTAAAATTTGGATTAAGTCAGCAACTGCACAACCTTTTGGGCGCTCCCTTTCCTTAACGATTCAATAAACTGCCTACGTAGCGCAGTAGCTCGTTGGCTGAGGTTGTGTTGTAGCCGTGCTCATCGACGAGCGTTGCGACAACCTCGTTGATTTTTTTCAATTGTGCCTCGTCTGGTGTTTGTGAGGAGGTTGTAATTTTTACGACGTCCTTCAAATCAGCGAATAACTTTTTCTGAATCGCTTCACGCAAACGGTCATGTGAATGATAGTCGAAGCGCTTGCCCTTTCTTGCAAAGGCGGATAAGCGAATTAAAATTTCTTCGCGAAATGCCTTTTTCGCGTTTTCAGATACACCGATTTGCTCCTCAATTGAGCGCATTAGCTTTTCATCTGGATTCATTTCTTCACCTGTTAATGGGTCTCGCAGCTTGTTTTTATTGCAAAATGCCTCGACATTATCAAGATAGTTGTTCAATAATGTTTTAGCAGATTCCTCGTAGGAATAAACAAAGGCTTTTTGCACTTCCTTTTTCGCGATTTCATCATACTCTCGACGAGCGACCGCAATATAATTCATATATTTTTTGCGGTCCTCCTCTGAAATAGAGGCATGCTGGTCTAAGCCGTCCTTCAAGGCACGTAGCACATCTAATGCATTGATTGATGGTACTTCCTTACGAATAATAGCGGAGGAAATCCGATTAATTACATAGCGTGGGTCAATGCCTTGCATTCCTTCATTTGGATATTCCTTTTTCAATTCCTCTATATCGACCTCGTTATAACCTTCGATGCTCTCCCCGTTATAAAGACGCATCTTTTTAACAACATCGACACCTTGTTTTTTCGGCACTTCTAATCTCGTTAAAACAGAAAAAATCGCAGCAACTTTGAGCGCATGTGGTGCGATATGTACATGTGCCATATCGCTGTCATGAATCATTTTTTCATAAATACGCTCCTCTTGGCTCACCTTTAAGTTATAAGGAATCGGCATAACGATAATACGTGAATGTAAAGCCTCATTCTTTTTATTGGCGATAAATGTGCGGTATTCGGTTTCATTCGTATGAGCGACAATCAATTCATCCGCGCTAATTAAAGCAAAGCGTCCTGCTTTAAAATTGCCCTCCTGCGTTAATGATAATAAATGCCATAAAAACTTTTCATCGAGCTTAAGCATCTCCTGAAACTCCATCATACCTCGATTTGCTTTATTCAGCTCCCCATCGAAGCGATAAGCACGCGGGTCAGACTCCGAGCCATATTCGGCAATCGTCGAAAAGTCGATGCTCCCCGTTAAATCGGCAATATCCTGCGATTTTGGATCAGATGGGGTAAATGTACCTATTCCTACTCGGCGATCCTCCGAAAAGAAAATACGCTCCACTCGCACTTCCTCAATGCGTCCGCCATATTCCTGCTCAAGGCGCATCGTATTTAATGGTGACAAGCTTCCTTCAATCCGAATCCCGTACTCCTCATAAAAAGCATCTCGCAAATGATGGGGAATTAAATGTAATGGGTCCTCATGCATTGGACAGCCTTTAATGGCATAAACCGCTCCGCTCTCTGTACGTGTAAAGCGCTCCAAGCCTCGTTTTAGCATCGTCACAATCGTTGATTTCCCGCCACTCACAGGCCCCATCAACAATAAAATTCGCTTGCGCACATCGAGTCGTTTTGCAGCAGGGTGGAAATATTCCTCTACCAATCGTTCAAGAGCCGTCTCTAATCCAAATATTTCGTGGCCAAAAAAATGATACATCTTTTGTCCATCCTGCTCCTCGACACCTGCAGTTTTTAACATATTATAAACACGTGAATGAGCAGTTTGTGCAACTTCTGGTCGCTCTTTAATAATTTCCAAATAATCCGCAAAGCTACCTTCCCACTTCAGGCGATTTTCTTCTTCCCTGTAGTTTTTAATTTTATTTAAAATGCTAATCGCTTTTCCTCCATTCAAGCCTTTATTTTACATCGTATGAACGTGGTCGGTTGTTGATTACCAATTATTCTATATAGATAGCTCCGCGCGATTACGTCCAGCTTTTTTAGCGCTATATAATGCAGCATCCGCATCCTGAAATAATTGATGCAAATCATCCTTTGTGCAAAGGGGATTCACAGCAATTCCAATACTAACGGTCACATATGGCGAAATTGGTGAAGCCTTATGTTGAATCCGCTGTCGTTCAACCACTTTGCATATTTTATTCGCAAAATGTAGCGCCGTTTTACGTTCCATATCAAACATTAAATAAATGAATTCCTCTCCGCCAAAGCGTCCTACGAAATAACCTTCCCCCGCAAGCTCCTTCAAAATCGCGGCAACTTCCCGCAATACCTTATCCCCCTCTAAATGGCCATAATAGTCATTAAAATGCTTAAAGGCATCGATATCCAATAACATCGCTGTTACATGGCGTGGCCCAGTGCCCATTGTAGCCTCTACATAATCATATAAGCCACGGCGATTGGGCATCTCTGTTAGCTCGTCATGTGTAGCTAATAATTGCAAATCACCATTCATCCCTGCCAATTGATTATTTGCTTGTAATAATAGTTGCTCCTGCTCAAACAGCTTATAATAGCCTTGATAAATGAAATAAGAGCCTGCCACACTAATAACAATAAATAATACAATATTAATCATATGCGCAAATACAACTGCTTTATCAAGCTGTATAATAGCTAAGCCACCTAGCAAGTAGAGCGTAGGAATGCTTTGGAGAAAAATAAAATATTTTAGACGTACATGGTACATAATTGCGACACCAAATAAATTAATTAAATAGGCAGTTACTTGCCCGTAAGAATTTTGGTCTAACAAAGTAATTGTGGCTCCCCACATCAGTGTAAAGCAATAATAACCCCACATAGTGTATTTGATTAACCGATAATGATGTAGTTTTTTATCTATTGTATTTAACAACAAAAGAAATAAAATAGAGCATACAAGCAAAAGCAAATAAAAAAACAAATAAATATTCCAAGTAACTTTACTTTGCACAACGTTTATTACGATTAATAGCGACTCAAATATAATGGCTATCCAAGCAAAATATTTAGCACGATACATATTTTGCATTGTAAATTTTTTATTAATTTGTTGTATGGCGATTTCCATTACACTCCTCCCCCTATACAGAAATTATCAGGTTAACTTTAGTTTTGATTCAGCGGATTTCCTTTTTAAAAACTCTGGTCAACATGAGGTCGGTCACTCAATCGATGCATTCGAAGATTGAGTTTCTCTTTTTCAGCGGGTGTCGGGATGCCCGCTGAAAGAAATTAAATATTCAATTTACCTGTTTTCGCATCGTATACAGTAATATTTTATGTATATCGCCCATCCAATTAAATTTCTCTGTTAATTCTTGCTGTTCTTTTTGTAGTCGTAGCCAATATAGATTTTCTGTTAGCATATATTGCTCTAATTGCGGCAATGCTGTAAGTATAGTTTGTACTTGCTCAGAAATAGCTTGCCATCTCACTAAGTGAGTGATAATCTCCTGCTGCGTTTCAATTGTAGGAAGCTCTATAATTTGCTGCTCAAACTCTTCAAATTCCAATGATTGTGCCTGTAAATAATAAAATAAATATTCACTTAAAATAATTGATTCGTTTGGGATAATAGCCATAATATTTTCTCCAATGTAGAGCTCCTGCTGGCAAATATGATATGCGCCTTGCACTGGATATATTAAAATTGCTCCTGCCGGCACTTTCGTTAAATACATATCCTGTTTCGCATCAGGCTGAATTTTCGGTAAGTGTTGCATACTTGCCAGCAGTCCCCAATTTTTACTATTGATTAACGATATGCCCTCATTATTGAAAAAACATGTAGGTGGTATAGCTGTTCCTGCTACAACCTTTACAATATCCCCCAATTTATATTGTTGCATTGAAATACTCCTCCTATTTATATAATTAATATATCCTACTCCATTTGTACCATTATAATATAACTTTTACTTAATGTACTATTTTAAAGGTATCTCCATTTAAAATGTTTTTCACTAGCTTTTAACTTAGAGGTGAAATGATATGTCAGATTTTTTAAAGCTAGTGGGAGAACAGCTTCGTGCAATTCGAATTGCAAAGGGATTGAGTCAAGAGGAAGTAGCAGAAAGAACAGGTAAAATTGGCTTTAGTAAAGGACGTATTTCCAATATCGAAAATGGGCAATCAAATATTACATTAAGCACGCTAGAAAGCTTAATGCATGCATTAGATATTGCACCAGATGAACTTTTTAATTTTCAAACTTTAGCAAATGTTGCAGATATCGAAGAGAAAAATTTAATGTTGAGCATCCATCATTCACTTCTTAGAGACCGTAACTTAGACGAAGTAAAATATGTCGTTCGCATTACTAAGGATTTTTTAGATACGATGGATGCCCAAATAAAAAAGAAGGGTGTGTCAGACAAGCCATTTTGAGGCACTCCCTTTACGGCTGGTAATCGCAGAAGTAATAATTTTTAGCAAATATTTAAAGGCTGCCCGAAAAAAACTTTCGGACAGCCCTTTCTTTTTTTATGATGCAATACTATGCGCGATATTTATTTGTTAGCCCTCTTAAAAAGTAACGTGCAAAGCTATCGCCACATTCTTTATAATTTTTATGACTTGGATTGCGTAAAATTGCCCCAATCTCACCCTTCGACACTTTAATACCTCCACCATCATCGATTAGCGCAATAACATCTTCGCTCGTTAATGCCAAGGCGATTTTCACTTTTTTAAATAGTATATTATTCGAGCTTTCTTGACCTGTCGCTTTTGGTGGTGCTACTGGTTCCCCTTCAGCCGTATGCTGAGGGCCCCTCTTAAATGTAATAAAACCATTCAAAAATGCTTCAAGCATTTTATTATTACATTTTTTATAATTTTCAGGTGCTTCATCATCTTCTTTCACCTTAATTAGCATATTCGTCACATCATCCTTTGTGACTCCTATACCACCAAGCCTAAAAATTTCTATCATATCTATATTTTTAATATCAAACGCATAGCGTAGGCGAATTAAAATATCGTTGTTTGTCATAAAATATATGTCTCCTTACTGCTTGAAGTTTCACCTTATTGTATCAAAAAAATTTGATATTCGTTAGCATTAGTAAACAACAAAGGTTTCTCAAAGCCCAACTAGTTCACTTCTCACCTTTACACGAAACTGTTCTTCTGTTAAAAAGGCTAATTGAAAGCTATTCAAGTTTTTAGCTAACTTTGTTTGCTCCAATATTGATAAATCATTTGCAAAGAAGGCTAACTCTGTCCTGTTTTGTTCCTTATCTGTTGCATACATAGCAATTGTTAAAACAAATGCTGTTGAACCGCCCTTTTGCCCTAGCTGTGCAAATAACTCACTATTACTCGGTCGTTGCATTAATTGCTCCATGACCGGATCAAGATATTTATAAACCTCTTCGCTAAAATAAGATTTATCATTTAGCTTTTTCATAATCGCAGCATAGTCCTTTGTTGTAGAACGATGTAGTCGGTCTGACCAAACCTTTTGAATATCCATTGTCAATGTTTTTCGTACTTGTTCCTTCTCTTGCTCAGTCAATGGCTCTGTAAGCCAATTTTTATGAATAGCAGTTGCTCGTTGTCGGTACTCATCCATATCCATCTCTTGCATCGCTACTAGCAATTCCTTACTAGACAAGCTTTGCTCGCTCATTAACTGAAATGGTATGTATAACGGACTTGTTAATGGATAAATCTCATCATGATGAACTAGCTCTAATTTCTTTAATGTTTCGTTCAAATTTTCCAAGCCTAATCGATAGATTAAATAATCCGTATTGGCATTTGAGCTATAGGCAATCATTCCATTTGCTACCTCATACAATGGAACTCCCTCTTTCTCATATTCCTTTTGCACCTCGGTTAGCCAAGCCTCATGTGCCCCCCCATCTGTTTTAGCAATATAAAATCTATCCAGCTCCTCTAAGCTGATGATTTGATTCGGGTCAATTTTCCCATCAGCTGCCTGCTGTGCATACTCAATTGCAACAATAATTTTTACCGTACTTGCTAAAGGTAATGGCTCCTTCTCATTAATATTAACCCAATGCTCATCATTGTAATTAATCACCATGGCAACATTACCTTTCGCTGCATTTTCTTTTAGAAAATCAATGATATATTCAGGTTGTTCAGCTTTTATTTCTTTAGTGAACATATACATCCCTATGCCGACTATTAGAACAAGCACAATGACGATACTTACAATGCTCCATATAACTATTTTCAATTGAGTGCCCCTCCCTTTATTTCTAATTACTACCTTTACGTTTTATCTCTTTTAAAGTTTCATGCTATCGCTGTCAGTTTGTTGAAAAAATAAACGGGGCACGAGGTAGCTTAAAAGCAATGGGGAAAATAGGTATTATTTTAATAAAGAGCCAGATGTGTTGATTAGCCTTTATTTTACAAAAAGAGCCTAGGAAATTTGTTGATTTCCGTTGCGGGGGACGCTTTCCGTAGGCACGACCTCAACTAATTTATTTCGGTTGTCACCGAAATAAATGGATTTTCAGCTCGAGGTCAACAGGATGTTGGTCATGGAGGCGTTGCCGCAGGACGCGGGGGTTTTAGCCTCCCTACACTTTGTCCTGCTGGAAGGCTTTGCTTTGCGACGAGTAATCGCAGGAACACTCGCCCCCCTTCACTCCAATCAACAAGTAAATCCTTTATTAACAGTGCATTCTCTACCTTAAAACACACGCATCCATATCCTTTTTATAATCAACACGCCTGATAAAAAGCAAAAGAAGCATCTGAAAAACAGTGCTTTGCACGCTTTTCAGACGCCTTCATTTTCTTTGCCTAAAGTGTTTACAAAATTTTATTAATGGGCATTCATTTCTTCAACAATTTCTTCTCTAGTTAATGCTTTTGGATAGTATGTTGGCCAATTTTCCATTTCTTCTAATAATTTTGCACGATCTTCGCCAAAGTAAATATGGAAATGTCCTGATACTTTATCAGAAATAATATGATCGCTGAACTGAACATATTTCGGTGCTTTGGAATCATTGTCAATTTGCTTAAATATATAACGAACGCCACGATTCCCTTTTTCGTATGTTAAAATTTCATATCCATCGTACTCATATGTCCCTGTCAGCATTTCCCCATCTTTATGAAATGTCATAGTCTTATTAGTAATATCAATATGCGTGACATCTGTTTGATAACCAATTGTGTAATATTCCTTATATTCTTCTGCCGTTTTATCTCCATGTAATGCTTTATGCTCAAAGACCTTATCAAGTGTGCCATCTTGTAAATATGGATAAACCGACTGCCACTCACCTTGCCAATTTGTTAATGGACGATTTGTAATATCACTATCTTCAAAATAGCCTTTAGCAATTTGTTTGTCTTGCTCTGTTTGTTCCCCGTGGTCATGATTATGGTCATGGCTATGGTCTGTAGCCTCAGAGCCTACTTCCCTATCCTCCTTTGCCTCCTCTTGACATGCAACTAAAGTAAAAGCCATTGTAGCAGCCGCAAATGGCATTAACCATCTTTTATTCATAATACTCCTCCTTAAATCGTAATGACTACGATTTAAAACTATATAGTAATCATTACTTTTTGTAAACAATTTTATTCACAAAACGTAATCATTACTATTTATATTGACAAATATACTAAATAAATTATATATTATAAATCGTAATCATTACTTTTTAGGGGTGTTCATTAATGAAAAAAATTCCTGTTACTGTACTAAGCGGTTATTTAGGAGCTGGCAAAACGACATTATTAAATTATATTTTAGCTAATCGGGAGGGGCGCAAACTTGCTGTTATTGTCAACGATATGAGTGAGATTAATATCGATGCACAGCTCATTGAAGATGGTGGATTTTCTCGCACGGAGGAGAGCTTTATTGAATTAACAAATGGCTGTATTTGCTGCACTTTACGTGAAGATTTATTAATTGAAGTAGATAAATTGCTGCAAAATCAAGAGTTAGATGGAATAATAATTGAATCAACAGGTATTTCAGAGCCTTTACCTGTAGCACAAACTTTAACGATAGCTGATGATTCTCTCAATATTACATTGAATAATCGTTGCTATATTGATGCCATGATAACAGTCGTGGACGCAGCACGTTTTATGGATGACTATGAAAGCGGTGAAACATTGTTAGAGCGAGCTCAAACAGATGACAAATTGGACCAACGTGATGTTTCTGATTTACTTATTGATCAAATAGAATTCGCTAATATTCTTATTATTTCCAAAGCAGATATTGTCAATCCATCATATATTGGCGCGCTGAAGGAACTGTTAAAAAAGCTCAATCCAGATGCTGAAATTATTACTGCTATGAACGGACAAGTCCCATTAAATGATATACTAAATCGTAAATTATTTGATTTTGAAAATGCGAGCATGAGCGCTGGCTGGATTAAAGAGCTTAATAATGAACATATCCCCGAAACCGAGGAATACGGCATATCTTCCTTTGTTTATCGACGTCAACGTCCGTTTCACCCTGAACGCTGGCATGATTGGTTAGCTAGCTTCCCAAGTGAAATTATCCGCTCTAAAGGTTTTTTCTGGCTTGCTGGATTAGTTTCCCAAGCAGGAGCATCAATTCAATTTCAGGCTGCTGGGCAATGGCTTGTGGATTTACCAAAGCATATGCAAAAAATAGCTTTTGAACAGGACCCCGAATTACAGCTACGTTGGCATGAGCAATTCGGTGGTAAACAAAATGAAATCGTCTTTATTGGTATCGATTTAGATGCTTCAAAAATTACGCAGCAATTAGATGAATGCTTGTTAACTGATAATGAAATGCAGCAAAATTGGCTGCAGTTTATTGACCCATTACCCCCTTTTGTTGCAAGTATTTAATTTGTCGCTAGGGAGTAACTACAAAATCATAAAATAAGCGCAGTTCAAATTTGAACTGCGCTTATGAACATATTTAATTGGTAGTCATTGTAGTTTTTTATTCCAAGGTGTGCCTAATTTCGGTAAAGCCCAACGGTCCAGTCCATACCATCCGGCAACCTTCCATGCAAGCACTAGCCATGTTGCAAGGATAAATAGCAATGGATTGCTACTTAAAGTTCCTGCAAATAAGAAACTCACATTCATAAATGCGCCAAAAAAGGCTGCAATCCCAGTTAATAAGCCAAAAATCAATCCTAGACCTACTAAAAGCTCTCCGTACGCAACAACGAACGAAAGTAGTTTTGCATTCGGTAGCACACTGTTTTCTAAAAAAGATGCATACCATCCTGTTACATCTGCTGTTTCTTGTGATTTGGAAAGTGCCCCCATTACAAATCCTTCAAGTGCCTTCCCTCCATTTTCACCAACCCATGCATCGTTCTGGATTTTCCCCCAACCTGCTGTCAGCCATATGTACCCGACATAAAGACGAATAATTAACCAAATAATTGCAGAGCGGGTATCACTAAACAAAAAGCTTGAAACTGGATTTTCAGGGATATAAATAGTAGTTTTATTTCTCATAAATTTTTCCTCTCCTTATAGATTCATTATATATTTTAATAGCAAAACTTTCTATAGAGTTCTGTAAATAATGATATTGCAAGAATAAATATATTAAAATACCCATTATTTATCAGTAATCTTTTGTTATATTCATTAATCTATATGTAGGAGAATAATAAATTGTTTGCGAGATTTATATTCACTATCATGTCACTATTATTTTCAATGAATGCTTAATAATTTTCTATGTTTTTTCTTTGTCAAAAATCAATTCCCTAAAATTTTGTTTCGTTTAATTTTGATTTCACTGGTAAAATATAATCAATAACTACCTTTTCTCCACGGCTTAATGGAATAGAAAATCGTTCTTTTGTATATATTTCACACCAATAAAAATATTCATGATTAATTTCTTTTAGAAATACATAATGGATTAATATATAATTATAGTTAAAACCTATCATTTTGAATATAAATAATTGGGAGGAAGTTCGATGGAACTAAGACAATTGGAATACTTTATCGTATTATGTCAAGAACTGCATTTTACACGTGCGGCTGAGAAACTGGGGATCGCCCAACCTTCTCTTAGTCAGCAAATTAGCTTGTTAGAACATGAAGTAGGGATGCCTTTATTTGATCGCATTGGCAAAAAAAATATACTTACTGATGCAGGCAAAACATTGCTCCATCACAGCTACAATGTTTTTCATGAAATTTCGCAGGCACGTGCTGCAATTAGCGAGCTTCAGGGATTGGAGAGGGGAACACTCAAAATTGGCTCTCTACTCACAGTTGTTAATTACTTGCTGCCCCCAACAGTTATCAGGTTTCACAATGCTTATCCTAATATAGAGCTTTCTGTACAAGGACTACGGACCGGAGATATTTACAAAGGACTTTTACAAAATGAATTGGATTTGGGTATCGTTTTTTTACCATTGGAACATGAAGACCTAGAAGGTATTCCTCTCTATAAAGAAAATCTTGCTTTTGCTGCACCTATAGATCATTTCATTGCAAAAGAGCAATGTGTATCACTTCAAGTTTTAAAGGAGATACCATCTATTTTATTGCCTGAAACCTATTTTCTACGACAAGTTGTGAACGAACAGTGCCGCTTAATGAATTTCACACCCAAAACTGTGCTTGAAATGACGACAATGGAATCTATCATTCAAATGGTAAGTAAAGGCGTTGGCGTTACGATACTACCAAAGGCTTACCTAGATTATATTGATAATATTCATATTAAAACGATTCCTATTCAAGATCCGGTAATCACTACACAGATTGGCATCGCCTATCGCAAGAACAAACATTTATGTGCTGCTAGTCGTGTTTTTATGGAACAATTGATTAACACAATTAAAGATGAACGCTTTAACTAGAAAATTATCAGGAATAATCTTTATGTTTTCAATATTTTTTAGTACAAATTTAATGGGATTAACGGCTTGGTCAATTTCTTCTTTCATAATTAATAAACTTGATGCCAGGATGATTACATAGGTTCTCTTAGTTATCACTAATTGTCGTTGTTGCAGCAACTTTTGAATTATTGAGGCAATCGCTTCTTGGCATTCAATACCAATTAAGAAATCAAGCCCTCTTATATCATGTAAGTGCCGAATTGGTCTGGCAAACACTACAATACTTATCTCCCAAGCGCTGTATATACCTGTGCTTCAATATCATTTAATTGTATAAGAAATATATTTTGCGTCGTATATGGATGGTGCACAACTATACTAGTGGTAGAGCTTAGACCAAGCACCCATTTTTCCTAGAAAGTTTTTAAATTAGCTTAAATCCCAGCACCTCCCCTTGCCTCAGAACCCGCTATTGAAAAGTTCTAGGCACCCACATATAATCAAATCCCCTCTTGTTTATAAATCTAAATTTTCTTTGCCTTTCATTTGTGACCAAGCGTTTACCCATCCATCGAAATAGAGTATATTTACGCTGCTATTTAAATAAAATTACCTTTTAAAAAACTCTTTTGTTTTCTTTAGTGCTAAAATGAAGCGGTCGACATCTTCTTCCGTATTGTATAAGTAAAAGCTGGCACGTGCAGTAGCACTAGCTCCAAAGTGTCGCATTAACGGTTGGCAGCAATGATGCCCAGCGCGTATTGCTATACCATAAGTATCAAGAACCGTAGCTAAATCATGCGAATGTACATTTCCTAAATTAAACGTAACCAACCCTAAACGCCCATCATCAGGTCCATACATTGTCACATCTTCAATTTGTTTCATTTGTCCCACCGCATAGCTAGTTAATTGTTTATCATGCTTTTCTATCGCATCTATTCCTATTCCTTCTAGAAAGTCAATAGCTGCAGCTAAACCAATTGCACCTGCGATAATTGGAGTTCCTCCTTCAAATTTCCACGGCGATTCTTTCCAAGATGCATTATATAAATCAACATAATCAATCATCTCTCCTCCAAATTCAATTGGTTCCATCTTCTCAAGCAATTTCTTTTTACCATACAACACTCCAATACCAGTTGGTCCACACATCTTATGACCTGAAAAGGCATAGAAATCGCAGCCCAAATCCTGAACATCCACCTTAATATGAGGGACACTTTGTGCACCATCCACTATGAGGACAGCACCATGTTTATGAGCAATTGCAGCCATTTGTTTCACTGGGTTAGCAATTCCCAATACATTAGAAACATGCGAAACGGCTACAACTTTCGTATGGGATGTAATTACTTTCTCGGCATCTCCAATAGAAAATGTTCCGTCATTTTGTAGTGGGATATATTTCAACTTAGCTTTCGTTGCTTTTGCTACTTGTAGCCAAGGTAGCAAATTACTGTGATGTTCCATTTCGGAAATCACAATTTCATCCCCTTCCTTGCAGACAGCCCGCGCATAACTACTAGCTACTAGATTTATAGAGGATGTCGTGCCACGAGTGAAGATAACTTCTTTTTCCGTCTTTGCATTAAGAAAATTGGCTACTATTCTCCGTGCTCCTTCATAAGCATCTGTAGCACGTGAACTTAATGTATGCACTCCTCTGTGTACATTAGCATTATCTTGTACATAGTATTGTCGCAATGATTCAATGACTTGAAGCGGTTTCTGTGTTGTCGCTGCGTTATCCAAATAAACTAGCGGATGCCCATGAATCTTTTGATTCAATATCGGGAACTGTTTTCGTATATTGATTGATTCCATTATTATTCCTCACCCTATACTTTTGACGTTACTAAGTGCTTGATAATGAGCCTTGATTGTATCTTCAATATCTTCATCGGAATGTGCTGCCGATATGAACATCACCTCATAGGGTGTAGGGGCAGTCAAAATCCCTAAATTCAGCATACTCGTATAATATTTTTTAAAAACTTGCATATCTGAACTCTTAGCTGTTTCATAATCAACAACCTCTTGTTCTGTAAAAAAGGTAGAAAGCATAGAGCCTACCCTATTAATCTTTAATGGCACATTTGTCAATTCCGCGTTTTGTTTGAAACCTTCTTCTAATCTTGCTGCTTTTCTTTCCAACTCATCATAGATTTCACTCTTCTCCAATAACTGAAGGGTTTTATATCCAGCTGACATGGCAAGTGGATTCCCCGATAATGTTCCTGCTTGATAAATCGGTCCGACAGGGGCTATCTGCTCCATGATTTCGCGTTTGCCTCCATAAGCGCCTACAGGTAATCCTCCTCCGATGATTTTTCCCAAACAAGTAATATCAGGAATGACTCCGTACAGGCTCTGTGCCCCATGATAGTCTACGCGAAAACCAGTCATTACTTCATCAAAGATAAGCAAGCTACCGTACTGTTTAGTAATTTCACGTAACAATTGAAGAAATCCAGGTTTTGGCGGCACGACTCCCATATTTCCGGCAACTGGCTCGACAATAACGGCTGAAATTTGTTCTCCGAATTGTTCAAAAATATGATGAATACTCTCCATATCGTTATAAGGTAATGTAATAGTATCAGCAGCGACGTTATTGGATACCCCCGGACTATCAGGCAATCCTAATGTAGCGACACCTGAACCAGCTTTGATTAGCAAAGCATCTGCATGTCCATGGTAACCACCTTGAAATTTAACAATTTTTTGCCTCTTCGTATATCCCCTTGCCAAACGTAATGCACTCATTACAGCCTCTGTTCCAGAGTTAACCATTCGTACCATTTCAATAGATGGAACAATTTCACATATTAATCTAGCCATTTTCACTTCAATTTCAGTAGACAATCCAAAACTTGATCCATCGCTTACTGCTTTCTGTATCTCTTTCTCCACTGCCGGATGGGTATGCCCAAGTATCAAAGGTCCCCATGAACATATATAATCAATATACTTATTTCCATCAACATCAACTATGTGAGATCCTTGACCCTTTTTAATGAAAACAGGAAGAGAGTCAACTAATGAAAATGCACGTACCGGGCTGTTTACTCCTCCAGGAATCACATTTTTTGCTTGTTCGAATAATGCTTTGGAATAAGAATCCACTCTTTTTATATTCATTTATTTCCCCTCTCAGTGAATCTTCTGTTCATATAAGGTGAACCTCGAAGTTATTTTCTTGACCTCATCACTAAGCTGTTTAATTAATTTTGAATCTTGTGGGTTTTTCAATGCTCGTGAAATAATACTTGCTATCTCTATCATCTCATCTGGTCCCATTCCTCTTGTAGTTACGGCTGGTGTACCAATGCGTATTCCACTCGTTATTTGTGGACTTGCCGTATCAAATGGAATGGCGTTTTTGTTTACCGTGATGCCAATCTCATCAAGGAGTAGCTGCGCATCCATTCCAGTAATGTCGATATTGCGAAGATCTAAGAGGATAAGATGATTGTCAGTACCTCCCGATACAACGTTTAAACCCTCTGCTATTAGCGCTTGAGCTAATACTTTTGCATTCTGTAGTACATGTTTCATATATTCTTTAAATTCAGAGGAGCAATTTTCTTTAAATGCTATCGCTTTGGCAGCAATCATATGCATAAGCGGACCACCCTGAATAACTGGAAAGACTGCTTTATCAATTGCTTGTGCCCAGGGTTTCTTACATATGATGACTCCCCCTCTTGGACCTCGTAGGGTTTTATGCGTTGTCGTTGTTACAAAATCAGCATATGGTACAGGGTTTGGATGTAAACCAGCTGCAATAATACCTGCAATATGCGCCATATCTACAAGAAATAACGCATCTACCTCTTTAGCAATTTCAGAAAAAGCTTTGAAATCAATTGTACGTGGATAAGCACTTGCTCCCACTACAATCATTCGAGGTTTATGTTCATGGGCAAGTTTCCTCACTTCATCATAGTTTATTAGGTGAGTTTGTTCGTCGACGCCATAAGAAACAAAATGATATAGCTGACCAGAAAAGTTAACGGGACTTCCATGTGTTAAATGACCACCATGTGATAAATTCATGCCCAAAATCGTATCTCCTGGATTTACAGCTGCAAAATAAACTGCTGCATTAGCCTGCGAACCTGAGTGCGGCTGTACATTGACGTGTTCTGCATCAAATAATTCTTTAACTCTTTCTCTAGCCAATTCTTCTACAATGTCAACATACTCGCAACCTCCATAATATCTTTGTCCAGGATATCCTTCCGCATATTTATTTGTGAGGACTGTACCCATCGCTTCCATAACAGCTTCACTAACAAAGTTTTCTGAAGCAATCAATTCAATTTTATCGCGCTGCCGATATAGCTCCTGCTGAATTGCTTTTGCTATAGCTGGATCTTCTTTAAGCAAATTCTCCATTTATATTTCCTCCCTTATGTATGAATTTATTACAAAATGATTTTTTTACATATGAATTTAGAATTCAAATTCTTTATTTATTCTTTTAATTGGAATCTTAATTTGCAAGTTCAACATATATGATTTAATATTCTGTACTTTTTTATCGTAAGATTGATTAAAAAATCTCATTGTTATTCTTAACAACGAGAGTGACATCTTGAAAATTTTATTTGTTGGATATTAAATAATGCTAGTTAACCTCTTATTAAATTAATCTCTCATTCTTTGATATTGAGGATTAAACATCGTAACATTTCATACCTTTTCAAATTTAACTTATTAAATGTATGTTTTAAAAAACCTTTTTGAAACTAGGGGAAGGTGCCCAAGAAGCACCTTCTTTTAGTATTTATCCCTTAACATCAGCTAAACTTGCACCAAAATTGATATGATACACAGCTTCACCGATTACCAATGCTGGCACTGATTTTACACCAGCCTTTTCTGCTTCTTCTATACGATTCTGGTCAGTGCCAAGATGCACAACTTCTGTAGTAGTCTTTGATTTGTCAAGATAATCTAGAATCATTTGCTCCGCCTCTACACAAACTGGACACCCCGCATGATAAAAAATTGCTTTTGTCATATATATTCATCTCCCTATAACTTTTTCGTAGCATTGCTACTTAATTCACATTATAGAAAGAGGCCTAAAAGTAAACAATCTCAAATTACCTATGGTATCCATAGGTAAAACTAATTGAATTCTTTAGTAACATTGTCCAATTTTTATCAAAGTTCTTTATTATTTAAAAATCTAAAAAATTAAGAAGACTGAATAGATTGTTATTAAAAGTGCGTTCTTTTCCTTCCGTTGTCACCGTACCATCTTCATTTGGCAAAAACATTTCCCGACGTTTTTCCATGTTTGGAATGACATATTTTAGTTCCATCATTAGCAACTTCTTTTCATTATAAATTTGTTTTAACTTATACAAAGCGGCTTGAATCCAATAAAAGGACGGGAGCGAGAGGAAAAAGTATTCATTGTGAATCACTGCTTATTCTAAATTTAGTTTGATTCAACCAAAATATGGCAATCATTTTATATAAAAATCTTTATTTTCCTATAGGCTTTAAGACTTTTGAAATGGAGCAAGTTGACGAATAAATCATTCTTTTTCCTCTCCTTCATACCAAATTGTAAAATAGAAATACCCCGATACTATCAAATAAACTTCCTAAAGTTAGTTTTGTCATATTCCACCTTCTATTCTTCGTTTTTAGGCGTAAAAAAAAGACGTTCATTTTGTTTGAACGCCTTACAATGTTTTTATTCTATTGTGTTCCCACACCCCAGATTAATTACCACTGAAACGGTAATGTGGTTTTTCAGTACTTTATTTCTCGTTTTTTCAGCTTCTCCGACAAACACGAAATGCTTGTGAAAGTGTTTAAAACTAAGGATTTCTATTTAGTTTCTCTTTGTAGCAACGATACACACTCCACATGGGTACTATGCGGAAACATATCAACAGGCTGAACTTCCTGTGTTTTATAGCCGCCATCCTCTAAAATGCGCAAGTCACGGGCTAAAGTGGCAGGGTTGCATGATACATAGACAACGCGCTTTGGTTTTTGTTCGATAATTGTGTTTAATAGTGCTTCATCACAGCCTTTGCGTGGTGGGTCAACAACGAGCACGTCTGCCTCCTTGCCTTCCTTATACCAGCGTGGAATGATTTCCTCGGCTGGACCCGCTTCGAAGTAGGTATTTGTGAAACCATTTAACTCAGCATTGCGCTTAGCATCTTCAATCGCCTGTGGCACAATTTCAACACCCATAACTTGCTTTGCCTGCTTTGCTAAAAATAGTGAGATTGTTCCGATGCCACAATATGCATCAATGACGCGCTCATTGCCTGTTAGCTGTGCATAGTCTAGCGCCTGCTTGTAAAGTACCTCTGTTTGAATCGGGTTTACTTGATAAAATGAGCGCGCTGAAATTTCGAAGCGTACATCTCCAATTGTATCTTCAATTACATCCTTACCCCATAGTGTAGTTGTTACATCGCCAAAAATAACATTCGTTTTATTTGGATTAATGTTTTGGGCGATTGATGTAACATTTGGTAGTAGCTCCCGAATTTTTGCGACTGCTGCCTCCGCTTGTGGAAACTTACGTGCCATTGTTACGAGAACGACCATTACTTCATTTGTTGCACGCGCTTTACGAATCACCACATGACGTAGCATTCCTTTATGTTTTTCTTCATTATAAGGGGAAATTCCTAATGCGATTAATGCGTCCTTAAAGTCAGCCATTATGATATCCGCCTCAGCTGTTTGAATCAGGCAACGGTCCATATCGACAATCATATGTGATTTCGTTTTATAAAAGCCCGCGATAGGCATTGTTTCCCCCTGAGCAAAAGGAATCTGCGATTTATTACGATAATGCCAAGGCTCATCCATCCCTTTTACAGGTAATACTGGGGCGTCAATTTTGCCAAGGCGCTTCATCACATTTTCAACCATGCGCTGCTTCCATTTCAACTGTCCCTCATAAGACAAATGCTGAAGTTGACAGCCTCCGCATTGTGCAAAATAATCACAAGGGGCCGCCACACGCTCAGTTGAAGGTTCAAGTATATCAAGCACTTTCGCAAAACCATAGTTCTTCAATACTTTCAGCACATGTACTTGCACAAGCTCCTCTGGCAATGCACCTGCGATAAATAATGGGAACCCCCCAACCTTTGCTACCCCATTTCCATCATGTGTCAAATCCTCTATCGTAACTGTTAAACGGTCATTTTTCTTTACTGGTGCTGTCATTATATATCCTCCATTTCAATGCCTTTATTGTAGCATGCAACCTACTCCGACAAAAGAATTGTGTAAATTGCTAAATTGTGTGTAAATTGTTTGCGTGCCTGACACCGAAATATAGTATAATAGAAATAGCACCTTTAGATTAACTTTCCAAGGAGTATTGAGTAAAATGGCTGTATTAATAATCGGCTCCCTTAGTAATGATGTCCTTAGACTACAAAAATATTTCAAGCGTATAGAACTAATGAATATCCATTGCTTTACAACAGCTGAAGCTGCGATTCAATTTGACCATCTGTTCTTAAAAGATGACATACAAGTAATCGTTTATGATGCCAAGTTAACTTTAAACAATTGTGAAGAGCACTGTCAGAAAATTGAGGCTTTAAAGGAGTGGAGTGGTGCGCCTATCCTACTTTCTACCTCCTATGAAAAGCCGATAATTCTTGACAGATTGTTTGAAGTGGGCATTTTTGATTTTATTTTAAAGCCGTTTGACTTTACTCACTTTAAAACACGTGTTCATGTAGCATTGAAATATTACGCAGAGACAAGGCTACGTAAACAGCATCAATATAAATTAGCAAAAGATTTAGCAATTGCAAAAAATGTGCAGAAAAATGCCTTACCTCCAGCGTTGACTCTACCTCATATTGAATTAGACGGGATATATGTTACTTCGCAGTCGCTTGGTGGCGATATGTATTGTTGGTTTGAGCTGAATGATGATTTAACAGCCGTTATTTTATTTGATGTAATGGGACATGGCATTGCAGCATCGCTTATTACAATGTCTATTCGCTCCTTATTAAAAGGTATAATAACGAAGCTAATAGACCCCGTGTCGGTGATGAAGGAGCTTAATGCTCAAATTTATGAATTATTTTCTACAGATGATTTAGACAATTTTTTAGTAACTGCAATTTATATGTTAATTGATAAAAAAAATCGCACATTGCAATATGTTAATGCCTCTCATCCCGCAGGTGTATTATTCGGCAAATATGGAGAAACCGTTGCGTTAGCAGCAAACTCACCTATTCTTGGGCTATTTCCTGCTATTCAAGTAAAGGCAAAGCGAGTGCGATTAACGGGCTGGCATCGAATTATTTTATATACGGATGGACTACTCACTTTACATGATGACCAAGAGGTCGATTTAAGCTTCTTCCATTCCTACGCATCTCAAAATAATAGCTATGCACTGCAAAAATTTGCTCAAAAATATGAATTAACAGACCAACAATTCGAGGACGATGTAACAGTTGTTTCAATTACAATTACATTATAGGTGTGGTGATGTTTAATGGAATTTATGCTTAGCATAGCACCGAATCAGCAATCGATTTTTTTTATTGATCAAGTAATGGAAAATTATACGCAGCTCTATAACATTTCAGATGCTCGCGATATTTGCTTTGTCACACATGAGCTTGTCATTAATGCAGTGGAAGCGATGAACAAAGCTAATAGGCAAGAGGATATTCAATTACACGTTTTATCAAATGATGAGCAAATAAAAATTACGGTAGCTGATTTTGCGGAGGGGATACCACAGGAGCAATGGCAATCCATTCTTGAACCAGATTTAGGAGAAATGTGCTTTTCTGACCGTGGACGGGGTTTCTTCTTCATCATCCATATGGTTGATAAATTATGGTTTGAGCAATTACCTTCTTCGCAATTTTTAGTTGGTATTAAAAAAAGTTTAATAGATTAAATATTACTGGGGGCTATACATAATGAAGTGGTCAATTCGTAATAAAGTTAATATCGTTATTTTTTCCTGTATTTTATTATTGGCCTGCATTTTGGGTGCGGTGAACTATTATGTGACAAAGAAAAACCTATTAGAAAGTGCCAATGAAAAGCTCGTATCCGACGTTCAATTAAGCTATTACTCTCTCGATTCTAGCATTCCGGGCGATTGGGACATCGTAAATGGAAGCCTTTACAAGGGCTCTGTTAGCATGGAAGAAAACTACGAGGTACCTGACCAAATTGGTGAACTAACAAACGGCAATGCAATGTCTATTTTCCTACATGATACACGTGTCTCAACGAATATTATTGAAAACGGAGAACGTGCATTAGGCACAAAAGTTTCTGATGCCGTTGCTGATGTTGTATTAAATAAAAAAGAACGTTTTCTTGGTACAGCTACCGTTTTAGGAGAACCATTCCAAGCCGCATATGATCCGATTTTTAATAAAAATGGAGAAGTAATTGGGATTTGGGCTGTAGCCGTCCCAACTGCTCCGTATACAAAAATTGCTGCAACCTCTGCCATTGAAAATATTGTGATTTCTTTAGTAGTAGCCGTAATCATCACAATTGTTATTGGCTTTATTATGCAGCGCCTTATTGTTACACCAATCAATATTTTACGCAATAACGCTAATGAATTAGCAAACTTAAATTTAAAGGTCGACCTATTAAAAGCAAAGGGCAATGATGAAATTGCCGATTTGGCGATGGCATTTAGCAATATGAAAGAGCGTTTAACAGACACTGTCACAAATGTAGCGCAAAATGCCAATGAAATCGCAAACTCCTCCCTTGCTTTAGCAGAATCATCTCAACAAACGAATGAGGCATCAAGTCAAATTGCTACAACGATGAATGAAGTAGCAGCAGGCATTACAACACAATCCGAGCAGGCAGAGCAAATCGTTAGCATGATGCGCGATACAATTAACCAAGTAGAAAATAGCTTAACGAGCGCTGAGCAAAGTCTTGCTAATGCACATGAATCAACAGTTATTGCCCATGAAGGCGAGGCGGCTATTAGCAAAGCAATTCAACATTTAAGCACTGTAACAGAAACAGTCAGCTATGCAACAGATTCTATTCAAAAGCTTGGTATGCGTTCTGAGGAGATTGGTGGGATTATTACTGTCATTACTGATATTTCCGAGCAAACGAACTTGTTGGCACTAAATGCTGCAATTGAGGCAGCAAGAGCTGGCGAACATGGAAAAGGCTTTGCGGTTGTTGCATCAGAAGTACGTATTTTAGCCGAACAGTCGAAGGAAGCAGCGCAACAAATCACAGAGCTTATTAAAGACATTCAGGCTGAAACAGCAGTAACAGTCCGCACGATGGAAAGTAATTTATCTGCCGTAGAAGAGCAGGTTGTTATTATTAATAAAGGTGGCGAAGCCTTGAAAGATATTGTTGAGAAGACAAGTACAACAGAGACTGGCGTGGCACAAATGAAAAATGCCTTTGCAAATGTCAATACTAATTCTCACAATGTCCAAGATGCCATTTATAATATATCTGGAATTATTGAAGAATCTGCGGCTGCTTCAGAGGAAATCGCAGCTGCTTCAGAAGAGCAATATGCAACAGTAGCTGAAATGGCTGAAAGCACAGCAAATTTAGCAACGATTGCTGACCGTTTACGAGATGAAGTGAATAAATTCCAGTTTTAATAGGAGGATGAAGGACGATGGAACAAAAAGCAGCGACAATGCAAATAACGAGCAAGCCTCACTATATTTCCATAGCATTTTCTGGAAGTCTAGAATACGGCTTAATTGAGGACATCAAAAAACAATTGCAATCACAAAGCTTTCAAACAGAGCTTGGCTTTATTTTAAATATGAGTCACGTAAAAAACATTGATAGTACAGGCTTTGGAATGATTGTCAATTTCGCAAAAAAGGTTTCAATACAAAATCAAAAAATCGTTATTATCGTTGTAGATAGCTTTGTTCGTAAACTTTTTGCTATTTCACAATGCGATAAAATATTCCCTATTGTTGATAATGAGGATGCCGCGCTAAAGGTCATCCAAGGTTCTAGCGATACCGAATTATCCATAAACGAATACTAAAATGAGGGCGTCCCCTAAGCCGTGCAGTTGCCGACTTAAGGGACGCTTTCGGTTGTGTTGTTTTAAGGAGCAACTTTGAGTGAATTGCAAGGGCTTTCTTTGAAAACGGAAGGAAACACTGCTTTGGCGGTGTTCATCTTAGGAGTTGTCCGAAAAGTCCATTTTGTTTTGACACCGAATTGAAATCAAGGTTTTCATCGCTTCCCTTTTACTGAAGGAGTACACCGCTAAAGCCAATGTTCATCCCATTTTTAAAAGAGGCGTTTTCTGTTTATAGGAATCAACATTTTATGAAACATCATCACTACTGTCCAAAATGCCGGCTATGCACGGCTTTTTGGACAGCCCCCCATCCGTGGGAAACTATGTTGATAGGCTAAGTTTTCCTTTATATAAGGTCTAGCAGATCTGGCCTCAATAAAAAACTAAAATTTCCCGCCGCTTCCGCTATAGGAGTGACCGCCGCCTGTTGTGCCACCTCCACCACTTCCACCTCCCGAATTACTTGAAGGTTTTTTCGTTTTTGTAACGGTTGTGCGTAAAAAGCGGTCATGTTTTTTCGTAATGCCTGAGCCATTCGGATTAAAGTAATCACGCTCAGTAGTGGTCATTCTTCCTCCTGAACTATAAGCCATTAGACCGACGATAATAGCTGCTAGTAAAATAGCTGCCCCCAATTGAAACCACCAACGGAAGAGGATGCTATTTGGCCCGTAGCTCATATATTCATGTGAAGCAACAATAAAATGACGGAATGCCCCATAATAATCTCCATTTGACAAGCTCGGTGTTAATTCCTCGCGAATGACCGATAAACGCCCATCGTCCAAATAAACCTCAGCCTTTTTAAAACCTGATAGGAAAACATCGCGCTCCTGCATATCAATGGACAGCATCGCCGTATTGCCATGTGGCTTATTATAGCCTGGCGCTTCATTATCATAAAAGTCTTCCATGTACCCCCTAATACCTTTACCATTTGTCCCATCAACCGTTAAAATAAGAAAAGCGGTTTTATAATCCGCGCTAAGCTCCTTAGCTAAGCTTTCTAATTCCTGCTTTTCCTCCGCTGTTAAAAGATTGGCATAATCGAAAATGTATTGCGTTTGATTAGTAGATTCAGCAAATGCAGAGGGCTGCCACAAGGTAACTAGTAAAATAAAAAATGCGAAACATTTTTTTAGCATACTCATAAATAGCCCTCCCCAACCAACGTTGCAATCACTTTCAATATAATGAAAGTGCTCGCTGCAATTCCGCCAAACCAAGCAGCAGCCTTCCCCTTACTAATAGGTGGCTTACCTACTACTTTTCCTGTATAACCGTTCATTGCAAAAATATATTCTGAATTATTATAGTCATGGTAAATCATCCATACAGGCAACAGTACATAGGCACTATTTTTTTGATTTATATTAATATCCTTCATTTTATAACTGACTGTACTATAATTTCTCAAATCGCTCTTAATATAATTATCTACATATTCTTGAACTCGTTTTTCTACACGCGGTAGCATCTCTTTATCTGTATAATTATATTTCTCTGCAATATAACCTGCTAAATAAGGTGTTTTAAAATCCTTCAGCTCATGAAAAGGGAATGGCTCAATTTTATCCATTAATTCATCATTCATTTTTTCCGAGGCATCTGCCGGAATTTTTGAATAATTCAAGTTAACTTCGCGCATAACATCAAAATAGCTTGTTTCCGTATAATTATAATCACCTTTAGAGTATGTACGTACTACTGTGCCAACCGCCTTCACCTTTGCATGACTATTTATATCATAAAGCCAAAATGGCACGTACATCCCTGTAATTGTTTTTACACGCTCTGCCATGGCAAATTCCTTGGGCATTAGTAACCCCCTGCCACACCATTTTTTAAAAGCCTTTACTGCCTCTTTTTCACTTATTTTAAAGGGGATGACTTTGGACGGAGCTAAATTACCCGATAAACGATCCGCAATGACTACAGCTGATTGACAAAAGCTACAGTTCGTTGCTGTCGTTTCTGCCAATGTAATTAACACTGCCCCACAGTTATTGCAATGGTACTCCTTTGCCTCATCTTCCGCAAAGGTTGTCTTAATTAATTCCTCAGGATAATTTTCAATTGTATCCTCTCTACCGCAGCTTTGACACGTAAGTTTTCCTGTATCTGCATCGAAGCTCATATTCCCAGCACAGCTTGGGCATGTGTAATGTAAAATCACTACCTTCCCCCCTTTTGAAATTTACTTGTTTTAGTCATTATAATCTACAATACATAGAAAAAAATAGAGGGCTGAAAGAAAAATAGAATTATCCTACTTTCTGAACAGCCATCCTTCTTGACGCAAAAGAGCTGCCTCGAAATTGCTTTTCAGGCAGCTACTTTCCCGCATTTCACTATACGTGATCTTCTTCTCGAATTTCTTCGATTGGAACAAATATTTCAATATGGCGTTTCAAGTTTTGGAAAACAGCTGGCGCATCGCCACCGTATTCACCATCTAAGTTTAAATGTACTCCCTCATCAGATGACACAGTTACCCTGCTCGCTTTTCTATAAATAACATGAGGGTCATTTAAGTGCTCACCGCGCAATGCTAATGAGGCTATTTTAATAAAATCAGGAATTGAACACTCCTTCAATATCATTACAGTAAATAATCCATCGTTAATAGAAGCATCTGGTGCAATTTTTTCAAAGCCGCCAACAGAATTCGTTAAGCCACATAAAAACATCATCGCATTTCCGTCGAAAACTTCATCATCGATTTCGATTCTCATATGCGTTGCTTTAATTGATGGAATCATTTCAATGCCTTTTAAATAATAGGCAAGCTGACCAAGCACCGTTTTCATTTTGCTCGGTACCTCATACGTCAACTCAGTAATACGACCACCTGCTGCAATGTTGATAAAATAACGCTCATTATTCAATAAGCCTACATCTACAGGCAATGTATCGCCATTTATAATAATATCCACAGCCTCGTCAATTTTACGCGGAATATGGATGGCACGTGCGAAATCGTTTGTTGTCCCCATCGGAATTAAACCGAGGCGTGGGCGCTTGTCAAACCCACTAATTCCCGCTACCACTTCATTTAACGTGCCATCGCCACCTACTGCGATGACAATATCGAACTCCCGTTCAACCGCCTCTTTAGCAGCTGCTGTTGCATCCCCTTCACAAGTTGTTGCATGACAGGAAGTTTCATAGCCTGCTAATTCTAGTTTTTCTAATACCTCTGGTAAATGCTTTTTAAATGCCTCGCGACCAGAAGTTGGATTATAAATGATTCGAGCTCGCTTCATCTCTTTAACCATCCTACAAATTTATATTTTCTTCTACAACATTGTAACGTTTTTTGAATATAAATGTTGCCTATAGGATTGTCGAAATTGCTTTTTTAAAATCTTCATAAACATATGTCCAATTTGTGCTGTCCTCTACATACTGATTACGCATATTGACATACATCGCTTTTTGCACCTCTTCAAATGTTGGGTCTTCCTTATCTGGCAATTGTGCACGAGCGTCCATTACAAATTGCTGTAGCTCTGGTGCTCTTGGCCCCCATTTTCCAATCACTTCCCCTGCTTCATTCAACAGTAAATAAATCGGAATGGCACGACCACCGTTCGTTAAATATTTATCGATTAAATCTGTATCTGCATCGCGTAATGTTGCACGCATCTCTATGCCTGCCGCCTCCGCTACTTTACGTACAATCGGATTGTTTAGCATGGCATCTCCACACCAGTCCTCCGTAATCGCTAAAATATGCACATTGCTATTTTTTAATTGCTCAATAAACGCTTCATTCGGTACAGTAAATTTGTCATAGATAGCAAAACTTTCATCTTTCAATGTCGACATCTCGTCCATGTATTGCTGGATAGAAACCGCCTCTTCAAAATATTGTTGTTCTGTTTTCATTTTGAGATTCCTCCCTAGTGCTTTTATTTTCTATTGTGCATCTTTTGCTAGTTTTTCACAACTAATTGACTCTTGACTCAATCAATATCAACTCAATATTCTACTATATAGAAAAGAAAACGAGGCTGTCCAAAAAGCCGTGCATAGCCGGCATTTTGGACAGTAGCAAGGATGTTTCACAAAATGTTGAATCATTTAAACAGAAAACGCCTCTTTTAAAAATGTGATGAACATTGGTTTTAGCAGTGTTATCCTTCAGTAAAAGGAAAGCGATGAAAACATTTATTTCAATGCGGTGTCAATTTTCGGACAACTCCTACTGTTTTACATCTTATACAAATGACAGGCTACTTCGTGCCCATCCTGCAAGGTAACGAACTGTGGCTGCTTTTCTTTGCATATTTCCATACAAGAAGGACAACGCGTATGAAAAGCACAGCCTATTGGGGGATTCTCTGGGTTAGGTAGCTCCCCTTTTAACTCTTCTACTTCTCCTGTTTTTGGATGGATGGAAGGAATAACAGATAATAACGCTTTTGTATATGGATGGGAGGGATTCGCATACAACATCTTCTTATCAGCTATTTCTACAATTTTCCCTAAATACATAACTGCTACTCGATTGCTAATATGTTTTACAACACTCAAATCATGAGATATAAAAATATATGTTAGTCCTAGCTCCTCCTGTAAGTCTTGCAGCAAATTCAGTACTTGCGCTTGAACTGAAACATCTAATGCCGAAACTGGTTCGTCTGCAATAATTACATCTGGCTTCAAAATTAATGCTCGAGCGATGCCGATTCTTTGGCGTTGACCTCCGCTAAATTCATGTGGATAGCGCTGTGCTACCTTTCTACTCAAGCCAACCTTTTCTAACATTTCATAGACTTGTTCCTTTGATTCTGTGTTGTATAGACCATGTAATTTTAAAGGTTCCGATACAATTTGATAAATCGTTTTTCGTGAATTAAGTGAAGCATATGGGTCTTGAAAAATCATTTGGAATTGCTTGCGAATGGATTTCATTTCTTGAAATTTTAATTTTGTAATATCTTTCCCATTAAAATAAACTTGACCGCTTGTTGGTTCAATCAACTGTAAAATGGTTCGACCTAAAGTAGATTTTCCACAACCTGACTCTCCAACAATTCCAAGTGTTTCACCACGATATAAATTAAACGATACATTATCTACCGCTTTGACATATTGCTTACTACGACGAAAAAGAGAGCGGGTAACAGGATAATGCTTTTGAATATTTTTTACTTCTACAATTTTATCCATTAGTTGTCCCCTCCTTCATTGCATCATCAAAAAGCCAGCAATTAACAAAATGTTGATTGTCTATTTTATATTTTGCTGGGGAATGCAGATAACAATTCTCACTTGCAAAGGAGCATCGATTTGCAAAGCGGCATCCTTGCTGAATTTCCCCTGGCTGTGGAACCATCCCAGCTATCGTTTCCAATCGCTCAATTTCATTATCTAAAGTAGGAATAGATTGAATGAGCCCCTTTGTATAAGGATGCTTTGGATTCGAGAAAATTTGCCGAACAGCCCCCTCCTCAACTACTTCCCCAGCATACATAACGATTACTCGATCACATACTTCCGACACAACTCCTAAATCATGCGTAATAAGTAAAATAGAAGTTTGATATTCCTGCTGTAGTTTCTTCATTAAAAGTAGAATCTGTCGTTGGATTGTAACATCAAGTGCTGTTGTTGGTTCATCTGCAATTAATAAATCAGGTTGACAAGACATCGCCATTGCAATCATGACCCTTTGCCTCATCCCCCCTGATAGTTGATGCGGATAGTCACGCATGATTTGCTCTGCTCTAGGTATACCGACTTTCTTTAGCATTTCTATACTTTTTTGAAATGCTTCCTTTTTACTAACTGCTTCATGTGCGCGTATCATTTCAATTAGTTGAAAGCCTATTGTAAATACCGGATTTAAGGAGGTCATAGGGTCTTGGAAAATCATTGCTATTTCTTTACCACGTATTTTTCGGTAATTCTCTTCAGAAAAATGTACTAGATTACTTTCTTTATATAAAATCTCACTGCCTTTATCTATTTTGCTAAACTGCTGAGGGAGCAACCCTGTAATAGCTAGCGAAGTCACGCTTTTACCACAGCCTGATTCACCTACAATGCCTAACATTTCACCTTTTTTCACTTGAAAGCTTATACGATTAATCGTTTGAATATATCGCTGATTTTTCAAAAAGGATACCGAAAGATTATTTACTTCTAGTAAATTAGCCATACTGCTCACCTTCATATCATTTATTACTTGCTTTGTCCCTCATAAATTGCAAAACTAAGCGGTCAATATAGCCCTGCTCTTGAAATCTTTCATCAAAGTTTTCAACTAATTGATATTCTTGCAGTTTGCTATAAAATTGCTCGTCGGATAAATTTTTTTCATTCACATACTTTAAGTCGTATAATAGCTGATTAATTTCCTCCTGCAACGGCTTATCAATTGTTAATAAATCCTCTTCCTTTGTTCGATTAAAATATAGACAATGCAAATCATATAAACGAAGAAGCTCTTTTACCGGCTCCTCATGGTCGTCTACCCTTAAATCGACAGCTTTATCATTGTAACCCCCATAGCTTCCGTTCTCCTTAGCAATAAGTAAACTAGCTGACTGTTTCCCTCTAGCGTCTCCTCCAGCTTTATCACCAGCTAGCAATGCCTTGAGCAATCGCTCTGCTAATGTACCATTTGACTGAAATGCTTCTACCATCTCTTCAACAACATTTTCTCCCGCTAAAATATTGCCTTGAGCCGCAAAATTGACGCCATGCTTTCCACCAGCCCATGCATAGCTGTGTCTTCCTGTAAATGATGCACTACCACCTTTCGCATCCACAATTCCAATTTGTCGATACTCCTTTTGTTCATCATCTTTTATAAGCTGCTCTATAGCTTGTTCAGGTGTAAGCCCCTGCTCCAATAAAGCTAGCCCCTCTGGTCCATAGCTTAAATTCGCCCAAGATTGAGTGGCGATTGCTCCAACCCCCGCTTTCGCATAGGGAACAACTGCACCAACAGCTAAAAATTTTGAAGCTACAGCTATGCCCAGCTCTCCTGTCATAGGGTCAAAGCCAACAATCGAAAATGTATTTAATTTTATATTTTTTTTCATTTTTTTCACCTCTTATTTTATTTTAGGGTCAAGCGCATCTCTCAACGCATCTCCTAATAAATTGAAGCATAATACAACAATAAAAATACATACACCGGGAATTAAGCTTACATGTGGTGCCATTCGAATATACTTTTGCCCTTCGCTAAGCATTACTCCCCACTCTGCTTGGGGTGGCTGGGCTCCTAGCCCTAAAAAACTCATACCTGAAGCAGCCAAAATCATCCAGCCAACATCTAAGCTTATGGCAACAATTAATGGGGGTAAACTATTCGGCAAAATATGATGAAAAATAATATGAAAATGATTCGCACCTAAAGCCTTTTCAGCCATTACAAATTCCATTTCGCGAAATTGTAATGTACTGCTTCTAACAATGCGAGCATAGTAAGGTATACCTACTATACTAATGGCAATCATCGTATTCATTAGACCCGGTCCGAGTGTAGCTATAATCGCAATCGCTAATAAAATATAGGGAAAAGCCATTAATATATCTATAAATCGCATAATAGTAGAGTCTAGCCACTTGCCAAAATAACCTGCAATCAAACCTAAAATTGTGCCGAAAAACAAAGCAATCGCTACAGCAAATATCCCCATGCTAATGGATACTTTTCCTCCATGTAACACCCTACTAAAAATATCTCTACCTAGCTCATCTGTACCTAGCAAATGATTCTCTGCCCCTATAGGTTGCAAACGATTTCCTACACTTGTTAAATCAGGATCTTGAATGGGTAAAATTGGAGATAGATAAACTGTTAATAAAATAATGATTAAGATGCTTCCGCCAACTAAAGCGGTCTTATCCCTTACTAGCTTTTTAAAAGCAATTTTCCACGGACCGTCAACTTTTTCTCGCACTCCTTGTTCATATACATTATGGTGTTGATTAGACATGTTCTCCCCCCTTATTTGTACGAAATTCGTGGATCAATTAAGGCATATAAAATATCGACAATTAAATTAACAATCACATATGTTGTCGCTACAAATAATATAATGCCTTGTACAAGCGGGAAATCTCTTGCTAAAATACCATCAATCATCAAAGTACCTATTCCCGGCCATGAAAACACTTTTTCTATTAGTACAGCTCCAGCTAATAAAAAGCCGATTTGCATCCCAATTACTGTAATAACAGGGATGAAAGCATTTTTTAATGCATGCATAAAGATTACGCGATATTCCTTTATTCCTTTCGAACGTGCAGTACGAATGTAGTCGTTTTCAAATACTTCTAACATACTAGAGCGTGTCATTCTTGCTATGACAGCCCCTACTCCAGCTGACAGGGCAATTGATGGTAAGATAAGATGCTTTATTAAATCTGCTGTTGAATCTATCCCTGGAGAATTCATACCTGAGATTGGTAATAAATTCAACTCAAGCCCGAAAAGAATTTGCAGTAGTATTCCTAGCCAAAAAACAGGTAAACAAAAGCCGATTAAAATCATAATCATCAACGTTCGATCAATGAAGGTATACTTTTTATACGCTGAAATGATACCTATGACTACGCCTGATACAATTGCTAAAAAGGCACTTGATAATGTCAATAGCAATGTTGCTTTAAAGCGCTCAACCACTAGAGGAAACACATCCATTTTAAGTTGAATGGACCTCCCCCAATCGCCTAAAAAGATATTACCAATCCACGTAAAATACTGTTTTAAAAAAGGTTCATTCAACCCTAAATCTTCTCTCAATTTTTCAATGGATGCTTCAGTTGCTTTTGGTCCTAAAATAATTTTTGCTGGGTCTCCGGGAGCCAAATACATAATTGCAAAAACAAGAAAAGACACTCCAAGCAGTACAGGAATTAATCCAACTATCCTTTTTAAAATATATTTCGCCATTAAAGAGCCTCCTTGTTAAAATAAAGCAGCCTTATACGAAAAAAATTTAGTAGTAAGGAGGCTGTCTGAAAGGTTTGTTTCTACGTTTACTGGTCGCAGAAAACAAGGCTAACACATCCCCTCTCAGACAGCTATATTCTATTCAACTTTATTTAATCTTTGCATTACTAAATCGGAATACACCTGTCGGATGTAGCTTAAAGTCAACTAAATTTGGATTTGCTAAGACAATTTGTTTTTCATAATCTAAAACTAACCACGGTGCTTCTTCCATTACAATTTCTTGTACTTTTTCATACATTTTTGTTCGTTCTGCTTTATCTGAAGTAACCCTAGCCTCTTTCAATAATTGATTTACTTCATCATTGTTATAGTAGGAATCATTAAACCCTTTAAGTGGCCATTGCTCTCCACTTAATAAAATATATAGGAAGTTATCAGGGTCACCGTTATCACCAATCCAAGACATTTGATGTAAATCCATTTCCGCTTCTTCTATCGGCACAAAAACTTTATCTAAATATGTGCCCCACTCAAATGTTTGAATGTTTAGCTTCACCCCAACTTGTGCCAAATCAGCTTGGATTGCAGCAGCCATTACTTGTGGCTGTTGCATACCTGAGCCCGATTCTGGAATCCAGTAATTTACTTCAAAACCATCAGGGTAGCCTGCTTCAACTAATAACTCTTTCGCTTTCTCTGGGTCATAAGGGTAGTTTTTCACATTTGGATTATGCCCCCAAACATTTGGTGGAACCGGGCTATTGGCAAGCTCACCTGTACCTTGAAGCAAACTATCAACGATAGCCTCCTTGTTTACAGCGTAATTAAATGCTTGGCGAACTTTCACATTATTAAATGGCTCCTTCTGTGTATTAAAAGCTGTCCACCACACATGCATACCAGCATCCTCAATTTTTTGTACTTTATCGCTGCCTTCTAGGCGTACTAAATCATCAGGTGGCACATTCACGATTAAATCGATATTGCCCGATTCCAATTCAGCTAGTCTTGTTTGCGCTTCGGAGATTGGCTTGAAAATTAATTTCGAAATTGTCGGCTTATCTCTGAAATGCTCCTCGTTTTTTTCTAAAATTACTTCTACTCCCGGATTCCAGCTAACAAATTTATATGGACCTGTACCTACAGGATTTTTAGTGAAATCCTCTTGATATTTTTCAACAGCTTCTGGACTAACAATACTTGCAGAATGCATTGCTAGATTACTTAAAAATGGCGCAAATGGCTCATTTAAAACAATCTTTACCTCATATTCTCCTAACACTTCAACTTCTTCTACCATTCCAAATGTAAAATCAGCGTATGCATATTGACCTGTATGATGCATCGGATGATTTTCATCTATTTGTCGTTCAATGCTAAACTTTACTGCATCCGCATTAAAGTCTGTACCATCATGAAACTTTACATCTTTTCTTAATGTGAATACATACTCTAATCCGTCATCAGAAATATTCCATTTTTCAGCCAAACTCGGCTCTATTTCTGTACTTCCGTCTTTAAATCGAACGAGTTGATCATAAAGCTCCATTGCAGCTCTGGACGAGTTATAATCAGATAATTGATGCGCATCAAATGATGTAGGTTCTGCTTCCAAGCCAATTACTAGTGTATCCTTATTTGTGTTGGTTGCCGCTCCATCATTACTTTGCTTATCATCGTTAGAACATCCCGCGAAAATAACAGCTAAAAAGATTAAAAAAATGAGTTTATTTAATTTCACAAATTTCTCCCCCTTTAGTTTATTGCACATATCATATAAAAAAATGAGACTAAAAAGTTGAACTTTTTTAATCTCATTTTGCACTTTATTAATTTAATTTGAATATTCTGAAATTTATAAGATAATAAATGACATTCATTGCGATAAAAATACTTAAAATTGTAATTCCATTAAATTGACAATAATAAATTACACTACCAGCTACTACACCAATTATTAATAAAAAAATTTTTTGTTTATCAAGCCAAGTTATCGTTGGACGCTCTAATAGTAAATTAGATAAAAAAGAAGAAATTATACTAATAATGAGCATGCCAGAAAAAATAATAAAATAAAACTTAGGAATTTTATTGCTTAAAAAATGGATAATATAAAACTGAAATGTTTCATAAGGTATTCTGTCCGTAATCGCTACTAACGTCATAGTTGAGGAAGTTAAAATGAGTGAAAAACCTATTAGACCTATAATAATCGGATTAGAAAATGAAAACTTGCTTTCAAACATTGAAATTAGCGCAATCGTTTTTAGAAAAACATATACAAGAACAATACAAAAGATAGTGATTGCACCTTGCTGCTCCCAATGAACAACTGCTGGAAAATAATGCAGTAAATTATGATATACCGTTTCTAGCCCCCTTTGTAAATAAATGAAGTTCGATATACCAACAGTAAAAATAAAAATATTTGCGAATCCTATGATGCTTATTAAATTTCTCCTTTTGATGAGAGAATGCTGAAAACGTCTATATAAAAAATAAAAAATAACTAACAATGCACTAAATAATAAAATATGTAAAATTTCCAGCACATTTAATAGCAGCAATAATAAATAGGTCGTAATAATCGTTGTCTCGGCAATTACAATAGGATAAGCAAAGTTTGAAAAATTTTTTCCAACATAATAACGTGATGCTATGTACGCCATACATACACCGATAATAAAGGCGGCTCCTATGATTGGTCCCGTTAACACGCCTAATTGATGCACAGTGTCTGTTGATATTAACAAGAGAAACGGAAATATAAAACCACTTAATATAACAAATAAATGCATGTCTACTCCCCTTTCATCCCATTAATTTTGGCTTCTATAGTCTTGTGGTGTCATCTTTTCATATTTTTTAAATACACGATTATAATAGTTTTGGCTATTAAAGCCTACCTCTTCTGAAATTGCTCCAATGCTTTTTTCACCTTCTAACAGCAGTTTTTTAGATTTTTCAATTCTATATTTCATAATATACTCTGATAAAGTTGTACCTGTTTGCTCTTTAAATAAATTACTCAAATAAGGTGGGGATACGAATAATGATTGGGCAAGTTCACTCAATTTAATTTCCTGCTTATAATTATTTCGCACATAAGATATAACCTCGTTTACAATTGCATGATAATTTTTAGAATGCGGGATAACCTCATTAACGTATTGGCTTAATAAATTAATTAACTCTGATTCGATAATCGGCTTTACTAAATAATCCTTCACTTTTAGCTGAATCGATTGCCTTGCATATTCAAAATCCTGAAAGGCAGAAATCATAATAATATCCGTTTCGGCACTTTCCTTTAAAATTTTCTCTGCTAACTCTAGCCCTGTCATGCCCCCTAATAATATATCCAGTAAAGCTATATCAAACTTATAATCATTTATTAATTTCATTGCTGCTGTACCACTATGAACAACATGCAATTGTGCAAAAGGGAAATAATTCGCTATTACTTGTGATAGATATTCCGTAAATATTACTTCATCATCTACAATTAATATATTCATGCTCGCTCCTCCTTACTTTAACTCTTGCATATTTGAAGGATTCCATCTACAAAAAACTTTTACACCACTTCCTACAGCTCTTGGTAATATTTTCAGCTCTGCATGCTTACCATAAAGTAAATTTAATCTTGTCTCAATATTGGATAACCCCGTATTATACTGAACTTCAGTATCAATACCTCGACCATTATCCTCAACTATTAAACATATATCATCTGTCTCCCTATAAAGTGAAATCTTTATTTGGCAAACTTCCATTTCAGCATCAAAACCATGTTTAAAAGTATTTTCAACTAATGTTTGAATTAAGTAAGGAATAATACTTTCCCCTAATAGCTTTTCATCTACTTCAATGTTTGTATGAAGGCGGCTTCCAAAACGCATAGATTGAATATTCAGGTAATTTTGTGTGTGTTTTAGTTCATTATAAATTAAATGTGTGTGGTCCTTTATTTCATACTTATATTTTAAAAACATAATGAATTGCTCCATCGATTGAATCAATTCATCATATTTTTTTAAGCGCAACAAGCTCATCAAGGTATTAAGAACATTAAATAGAAAATGGGGTTGAATTTGCTGGCTCAGCTGATTGTATTTACTCACTTCCAACTCTTTCTCTAATCGAATTTTTCTATTTTCTACAGCTAAAATTTCAACTTCTGATTCCTTCAATAAAAATAATATGAAGCCTACTAAAAATAAAAAAGGTGTTAGTATGCTACTAATAATAATAATGAAAAAAATCTCATATGAAATGATAACGCTCCCCCACTTTCCTTAGGCAAATACATTTCAAATATTCTAACCTATTAACTACAAATTGTTAAGCTCTAAAAAAACCCTTTGTTATTTTGTAACTTATCGGTACTAACGTATTTTAAAAGTGGAATTTCTCCCCTCCAATAAAAAAGCTACCTCGAAAAGTCATTTTTATAACTTTTGAGATAGCTTTTTTAATTTATTCATGATTAACGCTTTGCAAGCTCCTCTAATAAAATTTGGTTTGTTAATTGAGGGTTTGCTTGGCCTTTTGATGCTTTCATTATTTGACCTAACATCGCTTTAATTGCGCGGTCTTTACCTGCTTTATAGTCTTCTACTGATTTTTGGTCATTGTCTAAAACCTCTGTTACGAAGCCTAAAATAACAGCTGGGTCAGAAATTTGTACTAAGCCTTTTTCTTTGACGATTTTCTCAGCATCACCGCCGTTTGTTACAAGCTCTGTAAATACTTTTTTAGCGATTTTTGAGGAAATTGTACCATCCGAAATAAGCTTAATCATGCCTGCTAAGTTTTCTGGCGTTAAGGCTGTATTCTTTAATTCTTTTTGCTCTGCATTTAAGTACGCAGATACATCGCCCATTAGCCAGTTTGCTGCTAGCTTTGCATCCGCGCCAATTGTTACAGTTGCATCAAAGAAATCAGAAATATCCTTGTTAATTACAAGCACTGCCGCATCATAAGCTGTTAAGCCTAGCTCTGACTCATAGCGTGCTTTGCGTGCATCTGGCAGCTCTGGAATAGAAGCTTTAACACGCTCTAACCATTCGTCATCAATTGATAAGCGCACTAGGTCAGGCTCTGGGAAGTAGCGGTAATCGTCTGCACCTTCTTTTACGCGCATTAAAACTGTTTTACCTGTCTTCTCGTCAAAGCGGCGTGTTTCTTGCTCGATTTCTCCACCAGCACGTAGCACCTCTGCTTGACGTACTTCCTCATGCTCTAAGCCTTTACGCACAAAGTTGAATGAGTTTAAGTTTTTCAGCTCTGCTTTTGTACCAAATTTCTCTTGACCGTATGGACGTAATGAAATATTTGCATCACAACGCAGTGAGCCTTCCTCCATGCGCACATCTGATACGCCTGTATATTGAATAATTGATTTTAGCTTTTCTAAGTAAGCGTAAGCTTCATTCGGTGTGCGAATATCTGGCTCAGAAACGATTTCAACTAATGGCGTTCCTTGACGGTTAAAGTCTACTAAAGAGTAGCCATCAGCATGCGTTAGTTTACCAGCATCCTCCTCCATATGAAGGCGTGTAATACCAATGCGTTTTTTATAGCCGTCAACTTCAATTTCAATCCAGCCATTTTTACCAATTGGCTTATCAAATTGTGAAATTTGATACGCTTTCGGGTTATCTGGATAGAAATAGTTTTTGCGGTCAAACTTTGTTTCCTGCTCGATTTCCATATTTAATGCAAGTGCTGCACGCATTGCAAAATCAACAACATTTTTATTTAAGACAGGTAATACACCCGGATAACCTAGGTCGATTACTGACGTATTAGCATTGGGTTCCGCACCGAAATGGTTTGGTGAGCTTGAGAAAATTTTTGATTCTGTTTTTAATTCAACGTGTACTTCTAAACCAATAATTGTTTCAAAGTTCATTTTATTTTACCTCCCAAATTTGAGGTGTTTTCTTATGAAAATTTGTCGCTTGCTCATATGCATAAGCTGTACGATAAATTGTTTCTTCATCGAAATGCTTACCGATAATTTGTAAGCCTAATGGCAGGTCATTATCGAATCCACATGGTATTGAAATTGCTGGTACACCTGCTAAGTTGATTGGAATTGTCAAAATATCATTTGCATACATCGTTAATGGGTCATTGACGTTTTCACCAATTTTAAATGCAGCTGTAGGCGTTGTAGGTCCAATAATTACATCAAAGCTCTCGAACACTTTGTCGTAATCTGCTTTAATTAATGTACGCACTTGTTGCGCCTTTTTATAGTAAGCATCGTATGTGCCTGCCGATAATGAGTATGTGCCAAGCATAATGCGGCGCTTTACCTCATCACCGAAACCTTGTGCACGCGTTTCTTTATATAGCTCCATTAAGTTCTTTACACCTTCAGCACGGAAGCCATAGCGGATACCGTCGAAGCGGGAAAGATTCGATGACGCTTCTGATGATGATAAAATATAGTAAGCTGCTAATGCGTATTTTGAATGTGGTAAAGATACTTCTTCCACTGTTGCACCTAAGCCCTTTAATACTTCCAATGCATCCAATACGGATTTACGCGCTGCTTCGCCCACACCTTCACCCAAAAACTCCTTTGGTACAGCGATGCGTAAACCTTTAATGTCGCCGTTTAAAGCAGACACATAATTTGGTACAGGGACATTGGCTGATGTCGAATCATTTTCGTCTACACCAGAAATTGCCTCAAGTAATAATGCATTATCACGTACGTTACGCGTAATAGGACCAATTTGATCAAGCGAAGATGCAAATGCAACTAAACCGTAGCGCGACACACGACCATATGTTGGTTTCATCCCTACAACACCACAATAAGCTGCCGGCTGACGAATCGAGCCACCTGTGTCAGAGCCCAGTGAGAAAGGAACCTCTCCTGCTGCAACCGCTGCCGCAGATGCACCTGATGAACCTCCTGGCACATGCTCAACATTCCAAGGGTTCTTTGTCGCCTTGTAATAAGAGTTTTCAGTGGAAGAGCCCATTGCAAACTCGTCCATGTTTAACTTCCCGACTGTTACCATGCCCGCCTCGCGTAGCTTTTTCACAACTGTCGCATCATAAATTGGAATAAAGCCTTCTAAAATTTTAGAGGCACATGTTGTTTCTAAGCCTTCTGTTATGATATTATCCTTTACCCCAATAGGTAAACCGAATAATGGACCTCGTGCTTCAAATGGCACTTTATCTAACTCCGCCGCTTGTGCAGTTGCTTGCTCTTTATTTAATGCTAAAAATGATTGTACATCCCCATCTAATGCTTCAATGCGGGCATATGCTTCATTTGTTAGGTCAGCGATTGTTACTTCGCCTTTATGTAAGCTTTCTTGCAGCTCTCCCGCTGATCGCTCAAATAACGTCATCTATATAGTCCTCCTACATTTTAGTTTACACGCTTTTCTTTAGTCTAAAATGGACGGTACCTTTACTTGTCCCGCCTCTTGTTCTTTAACATTTAGCATCATTTTTTCCTGTGCTAAACCTTGCCCTGCTACATCTTCACGCATTACGTTTACCAGTGGTAAAACATGTGTCGTCGGCTCCACATTTGTTGTATCTAATTCGTTTAGCTGCTCTGCAAAATCAGTGATTTTACCTAATTGCTCAGCAAACTTTTCCGCTTCTTCTTCTGTAATGGCAAGTCGTGCTAAATGAGCAACATGCTTTACTTCCTCTTTTGTTAGTTTCGCCATTTTTTACACCTCCGAATAAAGTTAACCATACGAGTTATCATAACATTTTTTATTATAAAAATCACAATTTATTCATAAATATGAACAAAAGGCGTATCGCTGTCACGCTCTTTTTTTATTAATACTTCCGGTCCATTTACGGATGTCACACTTACTGTTATTGCCACATCTTTAGGCAGCTGCTTCAACATAACATCTGTCAAATATTGTGTGAACCCAATAATTTCAGTTGTTCCATAAAATTGTATTGGAATTTCAACTTCTAAATTTTGAAGCTGATTATTCTGATAAAAGCCTGTCCCAATAACGCTTGTAAAGTTCGAGAAATATTTATCAATATCCTGCTTAAATTTTTGGAAGCTTGTATTCATATCACGATAAATATCAGGAGGTGAACTCATCGGAAATGTAACATATGCCTCATTAATTTTTTGCCATTCACCTAAAGCGTTTTTTCCGCTATCCACAACGCTATAAGCAAAATATGTGCCCGGTACAATTGAATTGCGTGGCTGTTGCTTAAATAAACCAATGACAATCGGTACATCTGCCAACTCTGCGCGTGCTCTTAATCGAGATACGACCTTTTCCGCAATTTCTATTGCAGCTTTTTCCAGTTTTTCATTAGGAATTGGCTCCTCATAATATTCTCCGTACTGCTCTTTTTGGTAGTAGTAAATCGAATTAAGTGCAAGTCCAATTGATATACCGCCAAGTCCTACTTTATTATCATCTGTCATTGTTAAGTAGTTTTGCTCTACAATATGCGATAAATATACAGGTGCTTCCACCGCTTTAATAGTTGGTTCAAGCTCCTTTCCATTCGCATCTAAGCTAGAAGGATTCAACCCCTGCAAGTCCTCACGCTGATTCGTCGTTTGATTTTCGCGTGCCAGCCAATAGCTTACTGTATTTGCAGATAAGTTTTGCCCTTCTTGAAAAAAGTACTTTTCCGTATCAAAAACATTTTGTGAAATACGCATTAAGCCATTTTCAACTTCCTTAATATCATACTTTGTGTAAACATTTGAAACAATTAAGCCACGGCTCGCACTTTCCTTATAAGGTGTAAGCGTTCTATAATAGTTTTCACTTAATTGTCTACTTGTAATATGTGCTGTTTCTACTTCTTCTGCATCCTCTGTTTGCTGTAAAACTTCCGTATTCTGCTTGAAGGAAGGTGTACAGCCAGCTAATATAATTGCTACTACGAGCGCCGATACCCAGCGAAGTCGAGTCATCAGTCAAGCTCCTTTACTATTGAAATTGTTCGATTAGGCGCTGCTCATCCCAAATCTCAATCCCTAGGCTTTCTGCTTTTTCAAGCTTTGAACCTGCGTCTTCCCCTACGATTACAAGATCTGTTTTTTTACTTACACTTCCTGAGACAATGCCACCTAACTCTTCTATTTTCGCCTTTGCTTCGTTTCGTGTCAATTGCGATAATTTCCCTGTTAAAACAATCGTTTTTCCGGCAAATGGGTTTGCTCCCGCTTCAATTTGCACTTTTTTTCCTTTATAGCTCATATTTACGCCTACATCTTTTAGGCGTGCAATAAGAAGCTGGACATCCTCATTTGAAAAATAATTTACAACAGAATCCGCCATTTTGTCACCAATTTCATGAATCGCCATTAACTCTTCTGACGTTGCAGCCACCAGCGCTTCCATTGTTTCATATTGCTCAGCTAAAATTTTAGCTGCCTTTTCACCGACATGACGAATTCCTAATCCAAATAGTAGACGCTCTAAAGAATTTTCCTTTGAACGCTCTAGCGCCTCTACTAAATTGCTCGCTGATTTTTGCCCCATACGCTCTAATTCAATTAACTGATCAATTTGTAATAAATATAAGTCAGCTACATTTTGAATATAGCCTTCCCTTAGCAACTGCTCAACAACCTTTTCCCCTAAGCCATCTACATTCATGGCATTACGAGAAACGAAATGTTTAATTCCTTCTGCAATTTGTGCTGGACATGTTGGATTCACACAGCGCAGGGCAACCTCCCCCTCAATGCGGATAAGCTCACTATCACAAGCAATACAATTTGTTGGCATTACATAAGGTACAGCATGCTCTGGGCGTTGCTCTAATATTACTCCTACTACTTCTGGTATAATGTCGCCTGCCTTCCGAATAATAACTGTATCGCCAATTCGTATATCTTTTTCGCGAATTAAATCCTCATTGTGCAACGATGCTCTTCCTACAGTAGTGCCAGCCACTTGTACTGGCTCTAAAATTGCTGTAGGCGTAATAACCCCTGTACGTCCTACTGTTAAATCAATATCAAGCAGTGTCGTCACCACTTCTTCGGCAGGGAATTTATAAGCAATTGCCCAGCGGGGACTTTTTGCTGTAAAGCCTAGCTCATCCTGCTGCGCAAAACGATTTACTTTTATAACTATACCGTCTATTTCATAGGGTAGTTCAGTGCGCTTTTCTGTCCATAATTGTATAAACGATAAAACTTCCTCTATTGTTGCACACGCTTGACGCTCTCGGTTCGATGGAAAACCTAATTGCTGTAAATAATCAAGCATTTCACCATGGCTATCTAAGCCGTATACTTCACCGTCACCACCAACTGAATAAATAAACGTAGACAATTGACGACTCGCTGCAATTTTGGGGTCGAGCTGACGTAAAGAGCCTGCTGCTGCGTTTCTTGGATTAGCAAATAGCTCCTCGCCTCTCTCTGCCCGTGCCCTATTTAAAGCGTCAAAGGATTTTTTCGGCATATATGCCTCTCCACGCACTTCAATTGTTACAGGCTCCTTTAAACGAAGTGGAATGGCACGAATTGTTTTTAAATTTGCTGTAATATCTTCACCAACTGTGCCGTCTCCGCGTGTCGCTCCTTGCACAAAAACACCATTTTCGTAGCGTAGAGCAATCGCTAAGCCATCTATTTTTAATTCACAAATATAAGAAAAATGCTCTCCAATCGCTTGTCTTACTTTGCGGTCAAAATCGCGTAACCCGTCTTCATTAAAAGCATTTGAAAGACTAAGCATCGGGTAATTATGCGTCACTTTTTTAAAGCCCTCAAGCACAGTTCCCCCAACTCGTTGTGTAGGAGAATCAGGATATATAAGAGAAGGGTTTGCTTCCTCTAATGCAATCAGCTCATGTAAAAGCTGGTCATAGACAGCATCAGGTACAGCCGGCTTATCTAACACATGATAAGCATAATTATAATCATGTAATAATGTATTTAACTCAGCAATTCGTTTTTCAATATCCATCATCTTGTTTCCTCCTACGCTTTCGTAATAGGGGCAAATTTGGCGAGCAATCGTTTAATCCCTATTTGTGGGAAGGCAATATCGAGCTCGGTATTTTCTCCTGTCCCTTTTACACTCACTACTGTTCCTGTCCCCCATTTACCGTGAACCGCCTTATCTCCAGCCTTCCAGCCATGCTGGTCACCACCAGTTGCCTGCTGATGAGTAATACGTGAGGTCCTTTTTTGAGCAGCCGAGTATTGCGGTGCTCGGTCATAACGATTTGCGCGGAATGGCAAATCATCTGTCTGTGTATAGCCTCCCGATTTACTAGTATGCTCTAATATCCCCTCTGAAATTTCATTGATAAAGCGAGAGGAAGGGTTATAGCTAGAGCGTCCGAAAATTGTACGTGAGCTAGCGCTTGTTAGGTACAGCTTTTCTTCCGCTCTTGTAATGCCGACATAAGCGAGGCGACGCTCTTCCTCCATCTCTTCTGCATTTTCTAATGCTCGAGAATGAGGGAAAATATTTTCCTCCATCCCGATAATGAAGACAACAGGGAATTCCAATCCTTTCGCTGCATGCATCGTCATTAAAATAATCGTGCCTTTTGCCTTTTCTTCTTCATCTAATGAATCAATATCTGCAATAAGCGCTAAATCCGTTAAAAAAGCAATGAGCGATTTATCCTCACTACGCTCCTCAAATGCCTTTGTCACAGTTAAAAACTCCTCTATATTTTCCAAACGACTTTGCGCTTCAATCGTTTTTTCACCTTGTAACATTTGTCGATAGCCAGAGCGTTCAATTACTTCCTCCACAAGCTCTGTTACTGTAAGTGTTTCTTGCTTATTCGTTAAATCTCGAATCATCTCATAAAATTTTTCGGCTGATGCTGCTGCTCGCCCTGTTAAGCCCATAAATACAAGCTCCTGCATTGCATTAAAAATAGAGCGCTCCTGCTCCAATGCATAAAATGCCATTTTTTCAAATGAGGTAGCTCCTATATTCCGTTTCGGCTCATTAATTATACGTGCAAGTGAAATATCATCATCGTTATTGGCAATTAATCTTAAATAGGCAAGCAAATCTTTAATTTCCTTACGATCATAATATTTTGTACCGCCAACAATTTGATAGTTCATGCTCGATTTTTTCAGCACATCTTCCATTGCACGCGATTGTGCATTCGTTCGATATAAGACAGCAAAATCATCTAGCCTGCGATTTTCCTTCCGAATAAGCTGCTGAATTGTTTGTACAACATATTGTGCTTCATCCGTTTCATTATATGCCTTGTACACGACAATTTTATCGCCCTCATCATTGTCTGTACGCAACGTTTTTTTATAGCGGCTTTCATTGTTTTCAATTACTTCATTCGCCGCCTGTAAAATGCGCTTCGTTGAACGGTAATTTTGCTCAAGCATGATAACCTTTGCATCAGGATAATCCTTCTCGAACGACAAAATATTTGTAATATCCGCACCGCGCCAACGATAAATAGATTGGTCTGAATCACCAACAACACAAATATTGCGGAATTTTTTTGCTAACAGTTGAACTAACGTGTATTGGGAATTATTGGTATCTTGATATTCATCCACATGTATATATTGAAATTTATTTTGATAAAACTCTAATACTTCTGGTACGCTTTCAAAGAGCTTAATTGTCGTCATAATCAAATCGTCAAAGTCAAGTGATTGATTAATGCGCAATTTTTTTTCATAGCCTTCATATACTTTCGCAGCGACCTTTTCAAAAGGATTATGAGGATTCATATTTGCCTGAAATTCGCTTGCTGTAATACAAGCATTTTTCGCTGAGCTAATGGCATTCAATACCGCGCGCGGATCGTATTGCTTAGGGTCTATATTAAGCTCTTTAAGAACATTTTTTACAACTGTTAACTGGTCTGCACTATCTAAAATTGAAAAGCTTTTTGAATAGCCTAGTTTATCTATATTACGACGCAATATTCTTACACACATCGAGTGAAAGGTAGATACCCACATGCGCTCTCCAGTACCGTTTCCAAGTAGATTATCAATACGTTCGCGCATCTCGCGCGCAGCCTTATTTGTGAACGTGATTGCTAAAATCTTTGAGGGATATACTTCCTTCTCTACTACTAAATAGGCAATTCGATGCGTTAACACACGTGTTTTCCCTGAACCTGCCCCTGCCATAATAAGCAGAGGTCCCTCTGTATTTTTTACCGCCTCTTGCTGCTGCGGATTCATACCAGCAAGCAAATTCTTTGTAATTTGCTCCATTATTGCACCACCTTACAGAACGTTTGTTCCTATTATATCATAACACTTTTTACAGCATCAACCGTTTTCAATGCTGCCTGTAAATCATCATAAATTATATTGCCTACAACGACCGTATTCGCAATCGCAGCCATTTCAGCAGCTTGCTCTGCCGTTGTAATACCGCCACCATAAAATAAAGATGTATTTGTCAATACATTTTTAGCTGCCTTCACAAATTCTACATCGCCATATATGCCGCTATACTCTAAATAAAAAATTGGCAGCTTAAAATAATTTTCTGCCATACGTGCATAAGCAACTACATCCTCTATTGACAAATCTGTTTGCGCCTCTGTTGCATATGCTACTTTACAATCTGGGTTAAGCACGCAGTACCCTTCAGCAACAAGCTCTTCCCAAACCATAATATCGCCATATTCCTTTATTGCAGCATGGTGTAAGTCCTTTACCCATTTAGTATTTGTACTATTTAAAACAGATGGAATAAAATAATAATCGTAGCCTGGTGTAACTGATTCAATATTCGAAATTTCAAGTGCGATTGGTACAGTAAACCTACGTACACGTACTAATAAATCAAGCACACTGTCTAATGTTACATCGTCCGTACCACCAACTAAAATTACATCTGTACCTGATTCACATATTTTTTCTAAGTCTTCATCAGAAATATATTTTGCTGGGTCTAATTTAAACACATGTCTCCATGTTTTATGTTCCACAGTATGTCATCCTTTCTCTAAAAGTTCATCGATACAAGTATAACGCAATTAGGTCAATTGCGCCTCGGCTGACGTTAATCTGTTTTTTAACTCTCGATAAAGTGAAGCTTCAATCAGTGGATTCTTTTCTCCACTGATTGTTAGCTGAACCATTCGGGCTTTTACGGGCAGTTGGTCTCCCGTTTATCCTCTTGCCAGATTTTACTTAAGTCTTGGAGCGTGAGGCTTACTGCCCGTTAATACGGGATAAATAACAAAAAAGGTGTTTTGAAAAAGCAATCGCCTACCTGCTTTTTCAACACCTCTTTTAATCAATTACGCCTCGGCGTAATTGTGACCAGATTTTTTCAAGTTGTTGGGTGGAAGTTAACCTAAAACCGTCACGTCCTGTGACAACGGTTAATCGACCTGCGTCATGCAGACCTCGCCCTTAAAAATCTGTGACACCTACTGAAATCAATCCTATCTCGCCACCTATAGAGACGAGAGGCTTTTGTACCTATACCTGTCGCCTTGCTTTCGGTACAAAAAACATGTGCTCCTGCGGTTATTCGTCGTAGTAAACGTTGCAGAAAGATGTTAATAATAAAAAAGAGGCGATTTACCTTGAAAGGCCTCTTCAACTTTAAATAGCACACCAATTTAGTATGCAAATGGCATTTTATTTATGTGTAAATGGTTTTTCATCAGGGTAAAGACGACCTAACATTTCATCATACATATCGTTACCATAATCAAAACATCGGCGCACACGTGAAATTGTAGCGGTAGAAGCACCCGTTTCTTTCTTGATTGTTTCATATGTCTTTTTCAATCTTAGTAAATGCGCTACCTCAAAGCGTTGCGCTAAAGATTGAATTTCACTAATTGTGCATAAGTCATCGAAAAATTTATAACATTCCTCAATATCTTTTAGCTCTAATACAGCTTTAAACAACTGATCTGTTTGATGTCCACGAATTTTTTCGATTTGCATCTATTTATCCCCCTCTCTTTATTCCGAATACGTTACAGCAGATGCTAGTCCCGGCGTTGTTGGAACAAAGTGAATCCAGGATTTCCCTTGCACTAATTTAACTTCACTACCATCTTCCTCTAGTGGCACTAAAAATCCGTCACTATTTTTCCACTTGATTTCTCGCATCATACCATTTTGGAAAATATACGCATTTCCTCCTGCCGATATATCAATATCACGACGACCAACACTGTCAATTACGCGATGCGGCATTTCAAAAAATAGTATATTTGATAGCTGAATCTCTTCACCTGTTAAATAATCTGTCGTAACAGTATTAGCGGAAAATCTTTTATACTGCCCCGTTTCCTGATCATACACATATGTGCTATTGAAAGAGCTATTTTGGCTATAACGAACCATCGCTTCATTTGCTCTAACACCTATTTTAACATTATCTTCATCACGATAAAAAGGATAAAACACTTTTTTACTGTAAATCATTGAAGCGCCAACCTTTTCTGCTCCTGCTAATACATTTTCACCAGAAATATAGGAATTATGGGGTGCTTGACGATTAGATGAACGCTTGAAATATGTACCATCATAATGCATTCCATTAATATTTGAAACAACACCATTTGCTAGCATTGATTTAGCCTCAGGGCTATAACCATGCGCTATATAAAATGCGTCTAAACCTTTTGCAATATCAATAAAATAAGAGCGGGCGCTTCGAATAGGTCCGATTTGCTCTGGTATTGTCGATTGGTAAAGTGCTAAAAAGCGAGTAACATCTCCCTCAGCCAACATCTCGTAAACAACATCGGCCGACGCTAAGCCCGATTGTGGTCTAGCGGCAGGATGATTATTAATTGTTGCTAAAATCGGGCGTTGCTCTATCTCCTCCGCAACACCCTCACCCGTAAATGGCGTTTTGAAAGGAAGCTCAGCAACTTCCTCTGTTGATTCCTCTTCCGTATCTGTTTCTTCAGCCTCTACCTCACCAATAACTTCTTCTGGCTCTTTTTCTTCCGCTTTATTACCGCAGCCTGCTATTAAGAAAACTGCACATAAGCTTGCAAGTAGCTTTAATTTTATATCCATTATTTTTCTCCTTATTAACGCATAACTGCTGAAAGTAGCACTCGATTTTTTAACACATCAAACAGCCCTTTACGTGTAATACGAATATATGGTAAATGTGTTGACTGTAAAAATAGCAAAGTATAAATTGCATCCGTATGATGATAGCCACGTTCACTAAGCGCTTCCTTTAACGCTACTTCTTTAGCAATTAACGTTTCAACATCCCCATCATATAGACTGCCAGAAATCGCTAAGTCAATTGATGCAATAATATTTTTATTCTCTGTTAATAAAATTCCACCATTTTGCTCCTTTAATTTCTTAAAGGCAAACTTCATTTCTTCAATGCTCTTTCCTATTAAAATAATATCACCTGTCGTAGAATACGATGATGCAAAGCCTTGTACACTTGATGCAAAACCTTTAATCATTGTGTTAATGCGCCATTTTCCTTGGCGGTCTATAAGCATTAAATAACTTTCATCATTTGCCGAATCTAACACCGCATTGTGATTGAGGTGCGGAATGCTATATGGCTTTGTGATAACATCGTTAACCATTTCAATTCCGACTGGCATCGAAAACTGAAAATCTTCATCACATAAGTCAAAATCCATATTTAATTCACCAAATGCAGACCAATCAATCGTTGGCAATGACAATACTTTACGGTTGTCACGCTTCAGCCACACTCCTTTTGAAAGCACCGCCTCTGGTGTAGGTGAAAATTCGTCTTGTAAAATATTAAGTGATGCATAGCGACCTGTAGCAACTAAGCCATGTAACCCTGACATATTATAATAGCGTGCGATATTATATGTTGCCATATTATATGCATCAATTGGTGCTACACCTGCCTCCAGTGCCTCTCGAATACATTTATCCATAATTCCGTCCTGATAAAAGCTTGGCGTTGAACCGTCTGTCGTCATCATTAGATGATCAAATACATTTAATTGCTTAGCAACAGCATCCTTCAGTAATTGCGGTAAATCAGGTCGAATTGAAGAATGGCGAAGTGTCACAGCATAGCCATGTAATAGACGACTTTCTACTTCCTCAATCGTCATTGCCTCATGGTCACCATCTGCTCCTAACAGCTTCATACGTACCAATGTTCTTTCAGATGCTCCAGGAAAATGACCCTCAATTTTCTTTCCTTTTAACTTTGCCACTTGAATCCAATGTAGCATTTGGTCATCACCACGCAGTAACTTTGGCCAAGCAGTTAATTCCCCACCAAGTAAGACAGAATCTTGGTCTAGCCATTCCAAGACAGAGGCTGTCGAATACATTTCCCCCTCAAGCTCTGTTTCAGTTTGTGAATCAAAACGTGCCCACCAATAAAATGAAAACGGCAATTGTCGCAATTGATCCAATAATGAAAACGCTTTCTTGTTGTCCATTAAAGCGGCGAACGTCATATTATCCGAGATAAATGCCGTCGTGCCTGTTTGTGCGGCAAAATCAGCAAAAGATTGTGGATTATATAGTTGAAATGGATGTACATGTGGCTCAATATAACCGGGTACAATTGTTTTTCCTGCTACATCGATAATCTCTGTTCCTTCTACAAGTACTGGCATGCGTTCTCCCACATAGACAATACGGTCATTTAAAATCCAAATATTACCTTCCATCCATTTTTTAAATATACTATGCAAATAGCGCGCATTTTTTAATACTATCGTCGGTGCAACCTTGCCATCAATAACAGCAACTTGCTCTCGAATATTTTTAATTTTCCAATTAATTTCCGGCATGGCAAAACGCCCCCTTTTTTCTGATACATTTTCTATAGAAAACGAAGCATACTATTTACGTAACGCATCGTCTTTATCGTATCACAGCGCTTTCATAAAGCAAAGCGCGAACAAGTTAAAATCTGTGACATCCGCCGGAGACTTTAATTTCTTTCAGCGGGTGTTTGGACATCCGCTGAAAGAAATTAAAAGGAGTTGACTATTTTTGTTAGAAGAAAACATTTCAGAACGTAACGCTTTTATGCGCCTAATTTGTGGTGTCACAATGACAGCCTGTGGTGTTGGTCGTATTGCTCATCGCCCTAATTGCTGGACAGGTCATCTTGTAATTGCAGCAGGTGCTATGAAAATTGCTGAAGGAATTTTCCATTACTGCCCGATGAAAGCAATGTTTGGAGGCAAACAAGAGCATATGCACTAACAGTCGGTAATAGGGGATTAAACGGATAGGGCTGTCTAGAAAAAATGCTTCTGCCATCACTCGTTGCAGAAAACATGGCTAACACGCCACTTTCTAGACAGCCACTATTCTTTAATATGAATCATTTAGCGATTCATAAAACACTAACTTTAAAGCGACTTCCCATCTTTTCTTTTTATTGCAATGTACGCCAGCCGATATCTTTGCGGAAGAAGAATTTATCCCAGCTTTCCGTTTCAATTGCTGCATATACTTTTTGTTGTGCCTCTAGCAATGTATCGGCTTTTGCCGCTACAAGTAAGACACGACCACCATTTCCTACATATGTGCCATTTACTAGCTTTGTACCAGCATGGTACACGGCATATTTTTCACTTATCGTTTGTAAATTCGGTATTGCATTGCCTTTTTCTACATCACCAGGGTAGCCTTCTGCTGCGATAACTACACCTAACATTGCTTCATTTGACCATTGTAAATCAAAATATTTTTCAGACATTAAAGCTTGCATAAACAAGCCAAAGTCAGATGCCATGCGCGGCAGTACCACCTGTGTTTCTGGGTCTCCAAAACGTGCGTTGAATTCAATTACTTTTGGACCTTTTGCCGTTAAAATAAGCCCTGCATAAAGAATACCTGTAAAAGATACGCCTTCTTCCTCCATTGCTTTTACAGTTGGCTCTACAATCTCAATATAAGCTTTTGAAACAACTTCTTGTGGAATTTGAGGTACTGGCGAATAAGCACCCATACCACCTGTGTTCGGTCCCTTATCCCCATCGTAAGCGCGCTTATGGTCTTGCGCGATAACCATCGGATAAATTTGCCCTTTATGTACGAAAGACATAAATGAAAATTCTTCACCATCTAAAAACTCTTCAATTACAACACGTGAAGAGGAGTCACCAAAAAGCTGATTGCCAATCATATCATTGACCGCATCAATTGCCTCTTGCTCCGTTAGCGCAACAATTACACCTTTACCTGCTGCTAGCCCGTCCGCCTTTACAACGATTGGTGCACCCTGCTCCTTAATATAAGCAATAGCAGGCGCTGCTTCTGTAAATGTTGCATATGCAGCCGTAGGAATATTGTATTTTTGCATAATTTCCTTGGCGTAGGATTTAGAGCCCTCAATTTGAGCTGCGGCCTTTGTCGGACCAAAAATCGTCAAGCCCTCCTGCTGAAAATAATCTACAATACCTGCTGCCAATGGCTGTTCAGGTCCAACAAATGTTAAATCAATGCTTTGCTCCTTTGCAAACGCTACTAATGCAGCAAAATCCATTGCATCAATTGCTACTACTTCAGCATCCGCTCGCATCCCATCATTACCAGGTGCAACAAATACTTTCTCCACTGATGGCGCAACACTAAACTGCTTAGCAATTGCATGCTCACGCCCCCCACTGCCAATTACAAGAACTTTCATTTTTCTCTAACCTCCCGTTTATCATCATAGCCTTTACTTATTTTTCGTTTTTATGACTTATCTGTGAATTCTCTTTTCCTACAAAAAAACGCCCGCTATTGCAGCGAGCGTTTTTATCATTATTTACACAACAAACGTACCCGACCAAAATAGTGCTGTTGCTTAAATATGATAATTTGCGATTAATTTCCCCCGGCCAAAGTGGATAATTTAATCGCAGCTTTTTTTACAGCATGTCCGGCCAAAGGCATGCTGTTTTTATGCCCGCCTAAGCTAAGGCATTTTTCATAACGCTTCTGTTGCTTCTCCGACCAAAAGTAGCAACGAAACATTATTCTATTATAACCGCTCTATTTTACTTATGCTATTGTTTTTTAGTGCTTGAAGTGGCGTACGCCTGTGAATACCATTGTGATGCCATATTCATTTGCCTTGTCAATTGATTCTTGGTCCTTGATTGAGCCGCCTGGTTGAATAATTGCAGTAATACCTGCTGCATGTGCCGCCTCCACTGTGTCGCCCATAGGGAAGAAGGCATCCGATGCTAAAGCTGCACCTCGTGCCTTCACACCTGCTTGCTCAAAAGCAATCTTCGCCGCGCCTACACGATTCATTTGACCAGCACCCACACCTAATGTCATTTGGCTGTCTGCAACGACAATTGCATTTGATTTCACATGCTTCACTACAGCCCAGCCTAATTTTAAGGCATTCCATTCTTCCTCAGTTGGTTTACGGTCCGTTACTACATCGATTGTTGCATCATTAAAGCCGAAACGGTCTGGCTCTTGGACAAGCAAGCCGCCCTCTACGGATACGACATTGAATTGGTCTTGCTTCGCTTGTGAGAAATCAATTGTCATTAGACGGATATTTTTCTTCGCTGTCAAAATGTTCAATGCTTGTTCTGTAAATGAAGGTGCAATAATAATTTCTAAGAAGATGCCGCCAAGCTTTTCAGCCGTTGCTACGTCCACTTCCTTGTTTAATGCAATAATGCCACCGAAAATAGACGTTGGGTCTGCTTCATATGCTTTATTGAATGCTTCTTCAATCGTTGCGCCAGTGCCGACACCGCATGGGTTCATATGTTTAACTGCGACAGCAGCAGGCATCTCGAATTCCTTCACAATTTGCAATGCCGCATTTGCATCTTGAATATTATTGTAAGAAAGCTCTTTACCGTGCAATTGTTCTGCAAATGCAATTGAAAAGTCAGAGCCTAGACGCTTTTGATAGAACGCCGCCTTTTGATGTGGGTTTTCACCATAGCGTAAATTTTGCTTCAATTCATAAGTTAAAGTTAGGCTTTCTGGGAAATCTTCCTCTGTTAAATAATTTGAAATGTATGAGTCGTATGCTGCTGTATGGCGGAATACTTTTGCTGCAAGCTTGCGGCGTGTTTCATGCGTCGTTGCCCCATTTGCCTTAAGTTCTTCCAATACTTGCGCATAATCTGCTGCATCTACAATTACCGTTACATATTGATGATTTTTCGCAGCAGAACGTAACATTGTAGGTCCACCAATATCGATATTTTCAATCGCATCATCCAATGATACATTAGGCTTTGAAATTGTTTCAACAAAAGGATATAAGTTTACACAAACAATCTCAATTGGCTCGATTCCATGCTCATTCATTTGCGCTTGGTGTGAAGCATCATCAAATTTTCCTAAAAGGCCTCCGTGAATTAACGGATTCAATGTCTTTACACGTCCATCCAAAATTTCTGGAAACTTTGTTACTTCATCGACTGCTGTTACAGGTACATGATTGTCCTGTAACATGCTTTTTGTACCACCAGTTGATAAAATTTCATAACCTAATGCAACTAATTCTTTTGCAAATTCTAAAATACCTTCTTTATTCGAAACACTAATAAGTGCACGTTTACCCACGATAAAATCCTCCAATTTATAATCAATTATACCTCGGCTAACTCTCGTCCAAATTTCCCCGAGCCGACCTGCGACATCCGTGCAAGTTTAGCCAACAAGATGTCGGCCACCCAGTCATTATGCACGAGTGATGCTTTTAGACTGAGTTCCTTTCTAGTGGCAAGTATCCTACTATAGCCGATAAAAATGTAGGGGCTACCTTGCCGCGCAGCCCCGTCTTTTATTGAAATAACTGTTGCAGTGTAGCGGTGTATAATTTGTGCTCTGCTTTATGAATTCGCTCCTCTGTTTCCTCGCGTGACTCGGCAATATCTACTGCTATCTGTGCGATGATTGGACCTGTATCCATGCCTGCATCTACAAAATGGACTGTCACACCTGTTACTTTTACGCCATGTTCAAATGCTTGTCCAATCGCATCTTTCCCCGGGAAAGATGGAAGTAAAGACGGGTGAATATTAACGATGCGGTTAGGAAACGCTGCTAATAAAGTTTCCCCAATTAAGCGCATATAGCCTGCTAAAACAACCCATTCAATCTTCTTTTCTTGTAATGCATCAATAATCGCCTGCTCATAATGGGCCTTTGAAGGAAATGTTTTCGGTGCTAGCTCTAGCACTGGGATGCCTAGCTCATTGGCACGCGTTACTACAAAGGCACCTGGTTTATCTGTTATGACTAGCTCAATTTTAGCATCTAGCTCACCGCGCTGAATGCTTTCTGCAATAGCTTGAAAATTGCTACCGCTGCCTGACGCAAATACTGCTATTTTCGTCATTACACTAAACTCCCGTCATGCTCACCGTTAAAAATCACGCCCTCACCCTTTACAACGCGACCGATTACATAGGCTTTTTCGCCATTCGCTTCAACAGCCGTAAGCACTTTGTCAGCATCTGCTGCTGGTACAGCAATAACAAAGCCAATACCCATGTTGAATACATTATATAAATCCTTATCAGCTAACTGACCTTTTTCCTTTAAAAATTCAAATACAGGCAATACTGGCCAAGAGCCTAAATCAACCTCTGTAGCTAGCCCTTCTGGCATCATACGTGGCAAGTTTTCATAGAAGCCACCACCTGTAACATGTGCACACCCATGTACATCCGCTGCTTTAATTGCTGCTAACACAGGCTTCGCATAAAGCTTTGTTGGCACAAGTAAGGCTTCACCGATAGGACCTAATGCCTCATAACCTTCTATTACTTGGTCTACTGCATAGCCATTGTCTGCAAAAACAATTTTGCGGACTAATGAATAACCATTAGAATGCACACCGCTTGAAGCTATCCCTACAAGCACATCGCCCTCAGCAATTTTTTCACCTGTAATAATAGCGCTCTTTTCACAAGCACCTACTGCAAAACCTGCTAAATCATATTCATCTTCCTCATAAAGACCTGGCATTTCTGCTGTTTCGCCACCGATTAATGCTGCGCCTGATTGCACACAACCATCTGCAACACCTTTTACGATTTGTTCAATTTTTGCTGGCTGCGCCTTGCCGACAGCTACATAGTCTAGGAAATATAATGGCTCTGCGCCTTGTGCAACGATATCGTTGACACACATAGCAACACAGTCGATACCGATTGTGTCGTGCTTATCAACCATGAAAGCTAGCTTTAGCTTCGTTCCGACCCCATCAGTACCCGAAATTAATACAGGCTCCTTCAAGTTTAATGTAGACAAATCAAACATACCGCCAAAGCCACCAAACGTGCCCATCACACCTAACCGTTTTGTACGTTCAACGTGAGATTTCATACGCTTTACAGCTTCATAGCCAGCCTCTATATTTACACCTGCTTGTTCATATGCTTTCGACATGCGAAAAGCGCCTCCTTTGTTGGATTAACCGATGATTGAAAGCTGTCTTTATATGACTTCTCAAACAGCTCCATCCGCATTTTATTGACGTATTTCCCATTCAAAAAAGGACTGACTTTGTGGTTGCCCAAATTTGAAAGGGAAATACGTATTTCTTTTTAACTTAATAATTCTTTTTCATGTGGTAAAAGTGTATCAGGGAAAATTTCAGTTGGGTATTTCCCACTAAAGCAAGCTAGACATAAACCGCCATTTTCATCTTCAAATGGGCGAGCGATAGAATCAATCATGCCCTGCGCAGATAAAAATGTTAATGAATCTGCCTCGATAGCCTGTCTAATTTCTTCCACATTATGGCTTGCTGCGATAAGCTCTTCATGTGTCGATGTGTCGATACCATAGAAGCAAGGGTCTGTCATTGGTGGTGATGAAATAACAACATGCACCTCCGCTGCTCCTGCCTCCTTCAACATTCTCACAATGCGTTTTGATGTCGTTCCACGAACAATCGAGTCGTCTACCATGACAACACGCTTGCCCTTCACTACTTGAACAACCGGTGATAATTTCATTTTTACCCCGCGCTCACGCAATTCTTGTGTTGGTTGAATAAATGTGCGTCCTACATAGCGATTTTTAATTAAACCAAGCTCATATGGAATCCCACTCTCTTCCGCAAAGCCAATCGCTGCAGAAATACTTGAATCTGGCACACCTGTCACTACATCGCCCTCAATATGAGCACATTCTCGCGCTAGCTGTTTGCCCATACGTTTACGCGCCATATGAACATTAATACCATCAATATCTGAATCCGGGCGCGCTAAATATACATACTCCATCGCACACATTGCACGACCTTGCATCTCAACGAAACGGTCAGATGTGATACCTTGGTCATTAATAATTAGTAATTCCCCCGGTTCAATTGAGCGAACAAACTCTGCACCAATTAAATCAAAGGCAGATGTTTCAGAAGCGACAACCCAACCATCTCCAAGCTTCCCTAAAGATAATGGACGCAAACCATGTGGGTCTCTTGCAACAAGCATTTCTTCCTTCGTCATAATTAACAATGAGTAAGCACCTTTTAATAGGTTCAAAGCCTCTTTTACTTTAGCGCGAAATGGAGAGAGTTTGCTTTTCTTAATTAAGTGAGCCACGACTTCTGTGTCAGAGCTAGAATGGAAAATACTTCCCTGTCTTTCTAAATATTGCTGTAAATGACTCGCATTTACTAAGTTGCCATTATGGGCAATTGCTAGACTGCCAGTAGAAGAATGAAATAATAATGGCTGTACATTTTCAATGCCGCGCGCGCCACCCGTAGCATAACGCGCATGGGCAATTGCAGCCTTACCATTTATTCTTTTTAATTTATCTTCATTGAATACTTCGCTTACTAAGCCTTCACCTTTTTGAATACGAAGTCCTTCACCATCTGTTACAACGATACCAGCACCTTCTTGCCCGCGGTGCTGTAAGGCATGTAAACCGTAATAGCTTAGGTGAGCAGGATTTGAGTTGCCCCAAATCCCGAATACACCACACTCTTCGTTTAAGCCTCTGATTTCAGCAAGCATGGAATTGCTCCTTTCCAAGCAGAACGGAACTCTTCGACTGTCCCTTCCACAAGAGTGGCTGTTTCTCCATTAATTGTAATTTTTTCATCATTTGTTACTGTACCAATTTTCTTCGCATCTGCTACTGCTGCTTCAAAGCTAGCTGCATTTTCTGCTTTTACTGTCACGATAAAACGTGATTGTGATTCAGCGAATAATACTGTTGTTGCTGAACCTTGTAATGTTATATTCACGCCAAGCCCTTGCGCGGCAAATGTTTTCTCCGCCAGTGCTACAGCTACGCCGCCTTCTGATACGTCGTGTGCTGACTGTACTAAATTGGCACGAATCGCCTCTAATAATGCCTTTTGACGGGCAGCCTCAACTTTTAAATCAATTGCTGGTGCCTTACCTGAAATCTTGCCCTCAACTAATTTTTGTAGCTCAGAGCCACCAAATTCAGTTTTCGTTTCACCTATTAAGTAAACGATATCACCCGCTTGCTTCACTTCCTGTGTTGTCACATGCGCTAAATCTTTTACTAAACCGACCATACCAATTGTTGGTGTCGGGTAAATAGCCTCACCTGAACGCTCATTATACATCGACACGTTTCCGCCGATAACAGGTGCATCTAACGCTAAACATGCTGCGGCAATACCATCTGCTGACTTTTGTAGCTGCCAAAATACTTCAGGTTTCTCTGGATTACCAAAGTTTAAGCAGTCCGTAATCGCAAGAGGCTCTCCACCAGAACATACGATGTTACGTCCAGCCTCCGCTACCGCAATTTTACCGCCTGTTTCTGGGTCTAAGTAAATATAACGAGAATTACAATCCGCTGTAATAGCTAACCCTTTATTTGTTCCGCGCACACGTACAACTGCTGCATCCGACCCCGGTCCAACAACTGTGCTAGTACGTGCCTCAGAATCAAATTGACTATATGCCCATTCCTTAGAAGCAATTGTAGGAGCTTTTAATAATTTTACTAATGTTTCTTTATAATCTGTTACAGCAGGCTCAGCATTTTCCATCGCCTGATATTGAGCAAAATACGCTGGCTCAGCATCTGGCATATAATAAACTGGCGCCTCCTCGGCAAGAATATCTGCTTGTAACTCCGCTACTACCTCGCCTTTGTGTAATAAACGCAGCATTTTATCATCTGTCACGCGTCCAATTGCCACAGCTTCTATATCATGACGCCCGAAGATTTCCTTCACTTCGTCCTCACGACCGGCTTTAACAACAAGTAGCATACGCTCCTGTGATTCTGAAAGCATCATTTCATATGCTGTCATATTTTCTTCTCGCTGAGGCACTAAATCTAAATTCATTTCAACACCAGTACCCGCTTTTGAAGCCATTTCTGCTGATGAAGAAGTAAGACCTGCTGCACCCATGTCTTGAATACCGACTAAAGCGTCAGATTTTACAGCCTCTAAGCAAGCTTCCATTAATAGCTTTTCTACGAATGGGTCACCCGCTTGTACTGGTGAGCTTTTTTCTGCTGAATCATCTGCTAATTCAGAGGAAGAAGCCGTTGCACCGTGAATACCATCACGCCCAGTTGGAGCGCCTGCATACATAATTGTGTTACCAACCCCCGCTGCTACACCGCGCTGAATATCTTTATGGTCAATTAAACCGACAACCATTGCGTTAACAAGTGGGTTACCTTCATAGCAAGGGTCAAACTGTACTTCCCCTCCTACAGTTGGCACACCAATGCTATTACCATAGCCTGCAATACCTGCTACTGCCTCTTTAAATAAGTATTTTACACGCTCTGACTGTAATTCACCGAAGCGTAAAGAATTGATTGCTGCGATTGGTCGTGCACCCATTGAGAAAACATCGCGTAAAATACCACCTACACCTGTTGCCGCTCCTTGGTAAGGTTCGATAGCAGATGGGTAGTTATGCGATTCCATTTTAAATACAGCACCTTGACCGTCACCAATATCAACAATTCCCGCTCCTTCACCAGGACCTTGTAATACTTGAGGGCCAGTTGTAGGGAATTTACGCAATACAGGTTTTGATTTTTTATAAGAACAGTGCTCAGACCACATGACAGAAAATAAACCGATTTCTGTCCAGTTTGGTTGACGACCAAGCTTTTCTACAGCTAAATCGTATTCCTCATCTGTCATACCCATGTCTGCATAAATACGCTGCTCTTTAATTTGTTCTGGAGTTGGCTCGAAATTATTTGTTGACATGTTGTTCCCTCCACTGCTTTACAATTGATTTGAATAATTTTAATCCATCTGTACCACCGATAATTTGCTCTACCGCACGCTCCGGATAAGGCATCATCCCTAGTACATTTCCTCGTTCGTTTACAATACCCGCAATGTTTGCTAAGGAGCCATCTGGATTATTACCTGAATAAGTGAAAACAATTTGATTGTTTTCTTTTAATTTCGCTAACGTTTCCTCATCACAGTAGTAATTACCATCTTCATGTGCAATTGGAATTGAAATAATTTCTTCTGCTTCGTATTCATTCGTAAATAATGTATTATTATTTTCAACCTTTAATTGAACTGTACGGCAAATAAAGTTAATTCCTTTATTGCGTAATAAAGTTCCCGGTAAAATGCCTGCCTCAGTTAAAATTTGAAACCCGTTACTTACTCCTAGCACCGGCTTACCTTGTGCTACAAATTCCTTTAAAGCCGGAATAATATTTGAATGAGCAGCTAGTGCACCTGGACGTAAGTAGTTGCCATAAGACGCACCACCCGGTATTAATAGAGCGTCGAAGCCTGCCAATGATGTTTCTTTATGAGAAACATACTCTACTTCTTCCCCCAATTGATCCTTGACCGCATGATACATGTCTAAATCACAGTTTGAACCTGGAAATACGAGTACTGCAAATTTCATAGATTAGGCCTCCTCGACTTCGTAGCGATAGTTTTCCATAATCGTATTTACTAATACCTTTTCACAAGCTTCCTTCACAATTGTGTCAATGTCACGGTTCGTATCAGCAATTGTTAGTTCTAAATATTTTCCTACACGTAAACTTTGTACTTCCTCATAGCCTATTTGCTTTAAAGTATTGCTTGCTGCAGTTCCCTGTGGCTCAATAATACTTTCCTTTAACGTTACGTAAATTTTCACTTTTTTCACTGTTGTTTCCTCCCATTTATCTTGAATATAATGATTTACCTATGCTGGCAATGCTTACTACACATCATCAGCCCAAATTTCTGCACCTTTGATTTCTTGTAAGGTTACCTCAATATCATCTGTCATAATCGTAACATGTCCCATTTTCCGATTAATCTTCGCTTCAGCCTTTCCATAAAGGTGAACAGACCAGTTTGGATATTTAGCTATTGAATTCGTTAATGGAATAATATGCTGTCCTAAAACATTAATAGAAACTGTTGGCGCCCATAGCTTCGGCTCACGCAGTGGCCAGCCACATACCGCTCGGATATGCTGTGCAAATTGAGAAATATTACACGCCTCAATTGAATAATGCCCAGAGTTATGCGGTCTTGGTGCTAGCTCGTTAATAACAAGCTCCCCATTTTCTAAAACGAACATTTCAACAGCTAATGTACCAACTAAATTTAGAGAATCTGCTATTTTTGTAGCTGCCTCTGTAGCTTTTTCATAAGTTGTTTGCGCAATACGCGCAGGGACAATTGTTTCATGTAAAATGTGATTAACGTGAATATTTTCTCCAACAGGCAAGCAACATGTTTGCCCTTGTCCATTTCGTTGCACAATTACAGAAATTTCTTTCTCAAAAGGGACAAAACCTTCTGCAATGCAAACAGAATGTTCGAATAACTCTTCTGCTAATGGTAAATCAGCCGTCGATTTTAATAGCTGCTGACCTTTCCCATCATAGCCTCCACGAGCAGTTTTCACGATACATGGAAAGCCAATTTCGTCAATTTTCGCCACGAGCTCAGCGTAGCTCTCTGCAACAACATAAGGAGCAACTGGACAGCCTGCCTCTACAATTGCTGCTTTTTCCGTTACGCGATTTTGCGTAATGCGCACAAGTTCAGCGCCTTGTGGTACATAAGCAATTTGTGTTAATCGCTTTAAACCTTCGTAATCAATATTTTCAAATTCGTAAGTGATGACATCACTTACTTCTGCTAACTCCTCAAGTGCCGCCTCGTCGTCATAAGCTGCCACAATGCGAATATCAGCAACTTGTCCACAAGGTGAATCCATCGCTGGCTCTAAAACAGCAATTTTAAAGCCTGCTTCCTTCGCCGCTAAAGCCATCATACGTCCTAATTGACCGCCACCAATAATACCGATTGTTTGCCCTGGATAAATAACTTTTGTCACTGTAATTCACCTGTGCTTTCTAGCACCTGCTCTTTAATCACTTCGCGGCGCTTTTCTAAACGCTCTGCTAGCGCTGCATCTATTATTGATAAAATTTGCGCTGCAAGTAGACCAGCATTCGTCGCCCCTGCTTTACCAATCGCCACAGTTGCAACCGGTACACCACCTGGCATCTGGACAATTGATAATAAAGAATCAAGACCATTTAATGCTTTCGACTGTACTGGCACACCAATTACTGGTAATGTTGTTTTCGCAGCTACCATTCCTGGTAAATGCGCTGCACCACCAGCACCAGCAATGATTACTTGAATCCCTCGTCCACGGGCTGCCTCTGCATATTCAAACATTAAATCTGGTGTGCGATGTGCTGACACCACCTGCTTTTCATAAGGTACTTGCAGCTCATCCAATATTTCGCATGCATGTTTCATTGTTTCCCAATCGCTAGAACTTCCCATAATAACGCCAATCTTTGGACTCATCATCTCGCACTCCTTAAATTTTAATAAAAAATCCTCGAATAGTTTGCTTTCTATGTACTAGAAAGCAAACTACTCAAGGATCGAATAATAAAAGAATCTGCTTTCTTTTTATATCATTCTAAAATTGAATAGTTGCTTCCCAACATAGTCCGGAATTTACGGTACCGGGTAGAAACACTAAAGCCATATCCTTTAGCATATATGCGGGTAAAATGTTTTCCTGTTCACATTTTAACAAGCCTTTTCTATAAAATCAACGCAAAAATGCGAACGATAAATTTTCAGAAAACATTAATGTTCGGAATTAACAACTATTCGTTTCGTAGTATACCTTTAAATTGAATTTTTTGGCGCAAATAGGTTGGTTGCCCATCCACTAAATGAAACATTGGCTCTTCTTTCCTTCCACCTATCGAATAGCCATCTCGCTCCATTCTCTCTAGGCATTGCTCAATTGTTTCACCTTCTTGCACCTCATACCAAACCTGCTTTTTTGACAATGTTGTTCATCCTTCCAATCGTCCATCTACTATATCTACTATAGCATGAATGAGCATGAAATTTTGTCAAATGTTTGTCACTTCTTTAAGTAGATGCTCTATATATGCTTTATCAATTGATTTTCCCTTTGTTTTATAGAGGGCATCTTTATAAATAACTGTCTCCTCATCATGAATTGCTAGCTGCTGTGCTATCCCTTTGTCCGTATAAATTGTGATACTGTAATGATACCCTTTTAAATCTTTGGCAGACTGCTCTTTTTGAATTGTAATATCAGTTAAATTCAAAAGGATTTGTGAAATTTGCGCCGCATTCGTTACTTCCGTTTTTTCACCAGTAAATCCATTCGTTATTTCGATTTTCAATACTTCCTTTTCTTCAACTTTTAACAACTTCTGTGGAATATAAGAAACACCCATCATAACAGTAACTACACATATAAGTAGTATACAGCTCGCTACTATTTTTCTTTTCACTTTCAGCGCCTCCTTTTCCTATTTGACGCGCAATATTAAATTTCGTTTCAAATGGAAATACTTTAAGGAACTTATCCATACGAATAACGTCTATATGATTCATTAAAGAAAATGGAGATTTACTATGCAAAAAAGAACAAAACCTAAAATGAAAACTTGGAAAAAGGTTGTATTATTTTTAATGGCCTTTTTAATAACTGGAGCAGCTTGCTACGGGGCATTCACATATTTCTCCTTCCAAAAAGCTGTTGAAAAAATGCAAGCACAGGAGCATCCTAATAATAATGAAGCAATTATTTCAGATAAGCTCCCACATATCGACCCTTTTTCCGTTTTATTGTTAGGAATTGATGAACGAGAGTATGATGTCGGGCGAAGTGATACGATGATTGTCGTCACAGTAAATCCAGAGCAAAAAACTGTTAAAATGCTAAGCATACCACGTGATGCACGCGTTGAAATTATTGGCAACAACACGGTCGAAAAAATTAATCATGCCTACGCACGCGGTGGCATACCAATGTCAATTGCTACAGTAGAAAACATTTTAAATATACCGATTGATTATTATGTCGCCGTTAATATGGAAGGCTTTTTACAAATTATTGACGTATTAGGTGGAGTCACAGTTAATAATGATTTGGATTTATCTCATCGTCAATACAGCTTCCCGAAAGGTGAAGTAACATTGGATGGCGAGGAAGCACTTATCTTCACTCGCATCCGCTATGAGGACCCACGTGGTGATTTTGGCAGACAATTACGCCAAAAACAATTAATTCAGGCGATTGCTGAAAAAGCAGCAAGCCCTTCTACTTTATTTAAGTTAAATGATATTTTTGATGTACTAGGCGATAATGTACAAATGAATTTTCCAATGAATAATTTATACCAATTGCAGAAACTTTATGCCAATTTAAACAAAGACATCGATCAGCTACAATTTGAAAAAGGAGACGGCCAGCGCATCGATACGCTTTGGTACTATATATTTGATGAGCAGGAGTTAATAGATATAAGCAGTAGCCTACAGCAGCATTTAGAGATTGAATAATTATAAACAAACCCGAACAATTTGATTTGTTCGGGTTTTTGCGAAGAAAGAAATAATATTGCTGAAATTTTACCTTAATTAATTTTTTAAATATTATACATAAAAATAATATACGGAATAGTTAAGTTGATTTCCAAATCCATCTAGCCTCAACATTACCAAAGACCCGTATTATATTAATTAATAATACCCAATGAAATTTCCAAATAAATTTGGTCTAGTTCATCAAAAGTTGCATAAGCATATAAATGAGATTGATTTATTATATGTTTGGGGTGAATGTTAAGATGGATATGAATAAACCGTCGTCTGGAAATAATAAACCCGTTAATGAAAATAGTAAAAACATACAATTGGAGCAGTTTCGTATAAAAAATACAGGAAAGCCTATGACGACAAATGAAGGGCTGAAAGTATCTAATGATGAACAAATTTTAACAGCCGGTGAACGCGGACCTTCATTGCAGGAGGACTTCCATTATTTCGAAAAAATGACTCATTTCGTTCGCGAAAGAATACCTGAAAGGGTTGTTCACGCAAGAGGATATGGGGCACATGGTGAATTTGAATGTTATCAATCAATGAAGCCATTTACAAAAGCAGGATTTTTGCAGGAACCTGGAAAGAAAACACCTCTTTTTGTTCGTTTTTCGACGGTACAAGGTGGTAGAGGCTCGAAGGACACTGCAAGGGATTTACGATGTTTAGGTGTTAAGTTTTATACAGAAGAGGGAGTTTATGATTTAACTACAATTGCCATGCCTATACTCATAAACACTGATCCGATGAAGTTTCCAGACGTTATACATGCATACAAACCCGAACCGCGAAGTGACATCCCAACAGCTGCCGGTGCACACGATAATTTTTGGGATTATGTAGCTAATAACCCGGAGGCACTTCACATGACTTTATGGGTTATGTCACCTAGGGGGATTTTAAGAAGTTATCGAATGATGGAATCTTGGTCAATTAATACGTATCTATTTGTCAACGAACAGGGATTAAAGACCTTTGTAAGATTTGTTTGGAAGCCTGTGCTTGGCGTTCACTCACTGCTTATGGATGAAGCTCAGAAAATTGGGGGTATCGACCCAGATTTCCATCGCCGTGACCTGAGGGAGGCCATTAATCGTGGTGCTTATCCCGAATATGAATTGGGTGTTCAAATGATTGCACCAGAGGATGAGTTTAAGTACGATTTTGATATTTTAGATCCTTCCAAGTTCTGGCCAGAGGAGCTTATTCCTGTACATCTTATCGGGAAAATGACTTTAAATAAAAATGTAGATAATTTTTTTGCAGAGGTGGAACAAGTAGCATTTAATCCTGCAAATGTAGTACCTGGAATTGATTTTTCTAATGACCCCGTTTTGCAAGGAAGATTAATTGCTTATCAAAGTGCCCAATATCATCGACTTGGGGGAGCGAATTTTCAGGATCTCCCTATAAATCGTTCATTATGCCCGTTTCATAATAATCAACGAGATGGTTATATGAGGTATCGTATTGATGTGGATCAAGTGAATTACCACAGAAACTCAATAGCAAATAACACGCCATACACAACTCCCCCTAAAGATGGCGGCTATGCCCATTACCCAGAAAAAGTAGAAGGACACGTCACACGCCAGCGCAGTGAGTCGTTTTTTGATTTCTTTACACAGCCGAGAATATTCTGGAATAGTTTGACCTCCATTGAAAAACAACATACTATAGATGGATTAAGTTACCAAGTTGGTAGCGTTATCAGAGCATCCGTTCGTCAGCAAGTTGTTGATTTGCTTGTCAATGTTGATCAAGAAATGGCTTATATTGTTGCAGATAATGTTGGTGTAAATCGTCCAAGCGGAACCCAAGTGCCAGTTTCAACCAGTTATCCCTCCCTAAGTCAGAGTAATACACCTAAATATGCCTATACACAAAAAGTAGGAGTTTTAATTGGTAATGGATTTAATGGCCAAGAGGTAACAATCGTGCTCAATTTCCTACAAAATAATGGTGTTTTCTTTGATATTATAAGTGAGCAGCTTGGTACAGTTACTGGAAATGATGGAACAAAAATTAAAGTGAATAAAACATTTCTCACATCTAGCCCATATTTAGTCGATTCAATTTATATCGTCGGTGGGAACTCCGAATATCAAGTAAAGTTCATGCGTGACGTTTCTGATTTTGTTCAAGAAGCATATAAACACTATAAACCAATTGGTGTTGCCACGACTGGGCAAACTTTTATACAAACATCGAAAAATAATAATTTAGCTGGAGTAGTATTTGCCGCAAATAATCCAAATTTCGAAAGGGAGTTTGTCACTGCTATCGCCCACCAGCGCTTCTGGAATAGGACATAATGACCTTATATCAATAGAGAGGCTGTTATTAGATATAACAGAGAAGACGTCTTAAAAGCAGTGTATTACCTGCTTTTGGGACGCTTTCAGCAAAGGGGAAACTATATTTTTGAAAATAATATAAATATTTGGTTTAGCTACTTCTTTTGAATTTAATATAGAATAAGCATAAAGTTAATTTTCAATGCACTGAGGAGAAATTCAACTTTTGAGACACTCCTGTTTTTAAAGATAGCTTGGTTATAGCTTAATAATTATTATTACAGTAATTGGCTCTTTTACAAATCCAGCATACTTCAAAGGCTAATTGAGAAATTCTCTTTATTATAGAGTATTTCATATATGAAGAATATATTATTAATGTATTTTAAGATTCTATCAATAAGTTTTGTTTTTTTATCAATGCATTTTTATGTGCTATCAGCAAGTAGCTAAAAATAGGTCACTATTTAGCAATCGCTTGATAATAGACAGTAAAAGCAGATATTTTAAGTTTATAGATAAGCACGATAGTTAGTTATTCCATGTTTTTCGAAGTTTATTCCATGTTTTTCGAAGTTTATTCCATGTTTTTCGAAGTTTATTCCATGTTTTTCGAAGTTTATTCCACGTTTTTCGAAGTTTATTCCATGTTTCCTAAAATTTATTCCATGTTCGCTCTTTTTCTTCCTAAAGACTTCCTCTTTTCCATACAAAAATTTACTAAGTTATCAGTGGTTTGTCTTGTGAAGCAATGTCCTACTCTCACAGGGGGCATCCCCAAGCACTTTAACGCAGCACAGCTGAGCCGCGGATTCCTTCGTTGTCCGCGTCGCTTGCGGTGCTCATGTGCGATGCACATTCCGCTCCGCGCTCCTTGGCGCCTCGGACTCCTTGCTCTTCTGCACTGCTTCAGATTATATTCGATTAAAAGTGTTTGCAATTGTTTTCCATATAAAAAAACCACTGATTCCTCAGTGGTTTTGATTGCGAAGCAATGTCCTACTCTCACAGGGGCACCCCCAACTACCATCGGCACTTCAACGCAGCACAGCTGAGCCGCGGATTCCTTCGTTGCCCACGTCGCTTGCGGTGCTCATGTGCGATGCACATTCCGCTCCGCGCTCCTTGGCGCCTCGGACTCCTTGCTCTTCTGCACTGCTTCAGCTTGTATTCGATTAAAAGTGTTTGCAATTGTTTGCCTCCGATTACGCGCCGAGCTGACCTTCGGTCTTTGGTAGTTGGGGGCTTCTTTTCCATACAAAAAAACCACTGATTCCTCAGTGGTTTTGATTGCGAAGCAATGTCCTACTCTCACAGGGGGAAGCCCCCAACTACCATCGGCGCTAAAGAGCTTAACTTCCGTGTTCGGTATGGGAACGGGTGTGACCTCTTTGCCATCATTACTTCACTTGCACATGG